>CAZZVG010000677.1:0-1921 GCA_964657295.1 Iningainema sp.
AACCTGACTGTTTAATAGACTTCGGTTTCACTTCACAGTTATAGCAAGTAGTTAGATTGGCTGGCGATCGCACCCGTCACCCCAAAAAAATATCTTTAGTACTTTTAGGTGCTGGGAGATATATTTTTAGTTATTACCAATGCATTCGTGAGATGCTACCAGTAAGTGAGAACAGCAGCGATCGCCCTTTTCGCTCGCCCCCTACCCACAAGCTGCGTATTTTGGCTTATTACTCAATGACCGCAAACATCATCCTATAATGATTCGTGAACATCTCTCCCTTGTCTCCCTTGTCCCCTTTGTTCATAAATCAAATAGGACTGCTATATATGATTTCTGGTATTGCTTTGGGTCTAAAATCCCCAGATAAAAGTGGAATCCAGTCTCAAAGATCCTTAGATACCCAATGAAGGTTGTTGCGACCACGACTAAGGCTTTTTATTGCGTTTGAAAAACATACCATCGAAGTTAAACCATGACTAAGCTTAACCACCAGAACATTGCAAAATCACCAGAATTACCTGATTTTGACATAAGTTCAAAGCGCGGTCTGCCCAAGGCAGAAGCGCTTCGCTATCACCCTGCTAACCATCCGCCAAAATGCCTGTATCACAGCACATGCCCTTTAATACAATTTTGGCGATCGCATGTTCGTGTAGGTTCTGAGGAATTATCTTAACCAGCAATCAGCATATTTGTTTGAGGTTAAGCCATCTAACTTGAGAGTTCATGAGCCTTACACATTAAACCGGAACAAAAGTACGTCGCCTTCATCCACGACGTAATCTTTTCCTTCACTGCGAACTAACCCTTTTTCCTTTGCAGCATTCATCGAACCACCTGCAACTAAATCATCATAAGCAACAGTTTCAGCACGAATAAATCCCCGCTCAAAATCACTGTGAATCACACCCGCTGCTTGCGGTGCAGTCATCCCAGCATGAATCGTCCAAGCACGGGTTTCTTTGGGACCAGTTGTGAAATAAGTACGTAAACCTAAAAGTTTATAAGTAGCGCGAATCAAAGATTTCAAACCGCCTTCTTCTACACCCAAAGATGCTAGGAAATCTGCTCTATCTGACTCTGGCAATTCAACTAATTCTGATTCCACCTGTGCAGACACTATCACGACTTGTGCATTTTCAGCAGATGCAATTTGCCGCACGAGTTCCACGTATTCATTACCTGTTGCCAAGTCATTTTCCGACACATTAGCTGCGTAGATAATCGGTTTAGCAGTAAGTAGTTCTAGTCCTTTAATCGTCTCAGCTTCTTCTTCAGTCAAGCTTACCTGTCGTACCGATTTACCTTCATTTAATACAGCAGCTAATTTTTCTAACAATGCTAATTCTACCTGACCTTCTTTGCTAGTACGAGCTTGTTTGCGGGTGCGCTCGATCCGCCGCTCTATTTGAGCCAAATCAGATAAACCAAGTTCCAAATTGATAATTTCAATATCCCTTAGTGGATCAATAGAACCAGCAACATGGATAATGTCATCATTTTCAAAACAACGTACCACATGCACGATCGCATCAACTTCCCGAATGTGGGACAAAAATTTATTACCTAGTCCCTCACCCTGACTAGCACCTTTGACTAAACCGGCAATATCCACAAACTCAACACGCGCTGGAAGAATTTCTGCCGAACTGGAAATTTTAGCTAAAACATTTAACCGCTCATCTGGTACAGAGACAATACCGACATTCGGTTCAATCGTACAAAAAGGAAAGTTAGCCGCCTCAGCTTTGGCATTAGCAACCACGGCATTGAATAAAGTAGATTTTCCGACGTTGGGGAGTCCGACAATTCCGGCTCGTAGCATGAGATTTTTGATTTTGGATTTTAGGTAAATGATACCTGGAACCATCACCTTGTTGTATTCTATCCAAACTCCAACCTTTATAACCACAAATAG
>CAZZVG010000677.1:2021-4409 GCA_964657295.1 Iningainema sp.
AAAAATGCTCAATCAAAACCAAACACCCTTATTAGACACCTTAAAAGCCTGTGCAGAACATCCTCATGCACCGTTTTACACCCCAGGACACAAGCGAGGACAAGGAATCTCTCAATCATTAGCTGATTTATTCGGTTTCGCTGTGTTTCGCGCCGATTTACCAGAATTGGCAGAACTGGATAACCTTTTTGCACCTAGTGCTTGTATCCAAGAAGCACAACAACTAGCAGCAGAGGCGTTTGGCGCACAACGGACTTGGTTTTTGGTCAATGGTTCCACCTGTGGAGTGGAAGCGGCAATTTTGGCTACTTGTAGCACAGGAGATAAAATCATCCTGCCGCGAAATGTCCATTCCTCGGCAATAGCAGGTTTAATTCTCTCTGGCGCTATGCCAATTTTTGTCAATCCAGAATACGATCCAGTTTTAGATATTGCCCACAGTATCACACCCAGCAACTTACAAGCAGCATTAGAACAGCATCCCGACGCGAAAGCGGTGATGATAGTTTATCCCACATATTACGGCGTTTGTGGAGATGTGAGTGCGATCGCATCCCTTGCTCACCAATACAATATTCCTTTACTAGTCGATGAGGCACACGGCGCACACTTCGCCTTTCATCCCCAACTACCTACTCCAGCTTTAACAGCAGGTGCCGATTTAACCGTCCAATCCATTCACAAGGTACTTGGTGCGATGACACAGGCATCAATGCTGCACGTTCAAGGTAATAGGATAGATCGCGATCGCGTCAGTCAAGCATTGCAACTCGTGCAGTCTACCAGTCCCAGCTATTTACTCCTCGCTTCTCTAGATGCAGCACGTCAACAAATGGCACTTCACGGCAAGGAGTTGATGTCTCGGACATTGCAACTTGCGGAAGAAGCAAGAACCCGGATCAGCCTAATTCCTGGATTATCAGTTTTGGACCTCACCCCCAACCCCTCTCCGCTTGCGGAGAGGGGTGCCGGAGGCGGGGTGAGGTTAGACAAAACGCGGTTAACTGTTACAGTTTCTGGCATAGGTTTGACTGGCTTTGAAGCCGATGAAATTCTCAATGACAAGCTGGGTGTAACTGCTGAATTCCCGTCACTACAACATTTGACCTTTATTATCAGTTTGGGTAATACCCAGGAGGATATTGAACAATTGGTATATGGTTTGACTACTCTTGCCGCATTGTATGGAAGAACCATACCTTTCCCCGTTAACGCGGTTCTAAAAACCCCCATATGGGATAATCTTGTTAGTAGTGTGGGATCTTCTATGCATTTTTCCCCCCGTGAGGCTTTTTTTGCCGCAACAGAAACTTTGCGTTTGCAAGAAACAAGCGATCGCATTTGTGCCGAAATCGTCTGTCCCTATCCCCCTGGGATTCCTGTTTTGATGCCTGGAGAAGTTATCACTAAAGCTGCTTTAGAATATTTGCTTTCAATCCAAGCAATGGGCGGATTTATCAGTGGTTGTACTGATACTAGCCTGAAGACTTTGAAAGTTGTAAAAATTTAAGGAAACTGTGCTTAACATTTTGTATCCTTAAAATAGGGTGTTGCTGAATCTAGATATGAATTGCTCACGCAAAGGCAAGGCAGTGCGTTGCTCTGGTTCCGAGAGTTGTAGCAACTGCCCCGCAAAGACGCAAAGGGACTTTGAACAGTTCATAAAAGGATGAACGATGAGTACTTTTTGGGAACCAATTTGAAACCCAGGTAGATAGCCGAAGTGTTGTAGAGAGCAACTTGTGAAAGATTGAGGTAGCAAGCGTTAATGAGCGACACTTGCAATTTTCCGGAAAACAGTATGCTGAATCTGTATCTAAGGCTCAAATGCTAACGTATTTTATCTAAAAAAAGATAAATATGACCCAAACCTTTAGACAAGGGTACGCTGTTATTGTCGGAGTAGGTGCTGACTTGCCTGTCACAATTGATGATGCTACTGCAATTGCGAATCTGCTACGCGATTCATCTCGTTGTGCCTATCCTACTGAGCAAGTACGTTTGCTAACTGGCGAAGAAGCAAATGCTACAAATATCTTATCTGCTTTAAGTTGGCTGGCTGATGTGACCGGAAAAGATGACACAGTCATCGTTTACTTTTCCGGTCACGGAATGGAAACACCAGATTATTATTTAATGCCTTACGGATACAATTTGGGAAATTTGCAGGGTACAGCGATTCTTGGGTCAACATTCACCCAACATTTGCAAGCCATTCAAGCACAAAAATTACTGGTAATCCTTGATTGCTGCCATGCTGGTGGACAAGCTGAAGCAAAGGGAGCAATCAAATCACCTTTACCACCGTCTGCGATCGCGCAATTGGGCAGCAGCAGTGGTCGAGTTATACTGGCTTCATCACGCAAAGATGAAGTTTCTTGGACTGGA
>CAZZVG010000678.1:0-4404 GCA_964657295.1 Iningainema sp.
GCTCATCGTGTCATCAAAAGGTGATATGTTGTACTCATACATCAGTTTCACTAGTTGCGAACGGTTGACTCCTAACAACTCTGCTGTACATCCAGCGCTAATGTCACCTTGACGCAGTAACTCAATCACAAAAGCTTCATGCGCCTTACGTTGGGCTGCAACTCTGTGTTCTTTAGGTATTTCAGTAAGGGCAACAGTAAACTTAACTTCTATCTGTGGTTCTAACATAATATCTTTTGTGATATTTTTTGAATTATTAAAGTATGACATTTTGAAGTGCGGAATGTAGGACCTAAACCAGAACAAGAACTATTCCCTTACCGGTACAAGATTACCGATCTTCTTGAGCCTCTTTCTTGGCGTTCTTGGCGTCTTGGCGGTTTTTTATCCGTATTCTTAGGATCTCAAAGGGAGTAATAACCATAGTATCATTGTAATTCAATTAGTACATTTGTACCTTATGGGCAGTACTGGAAATGATTGAGTTTAAGCAAGGCAACCTATTGGAAGAAAATGCCGAAGCCCTAGTAAACACTGTTAATTGTGTCGGTGTCATGGGCAAAGGTATCGCCTTGCAATTTAAGCAAGCTTATCCTGAAAACTTCCGCCACTATGAGAAAGCCTGTAAAACTACTGAAGTCCAGCCAGGGCGGATGTTTACCGTAGCAACAGGTAGTTTATTTAATCCCAGGTACATTATTAACTTTCCCACTAAACGCCACTGGAAAGGTAAGTCAAAAATAGAAGACATCAAAAGTGGACTGGTGGCTTTAGTTACAGAAGTGCAGCAATTAGGTATTACCTCAATTGCTATTCCACCTTTAGGATGCGGAAACGGGGGTTTGGATTGGGTTGAGGTGAAGCCTTTGATCGAATCAGCCTTTGCTCAACTGCCAGATGTGAGGGTGATTATCTTTGAACCGACAGGCGCACCAGCAGCAGAACAAATGCCCGTTGCGACTACCAAGCCCAATATAACTCGTGCATGAATGAAGTTTTGGTAGAGTTTATTGAAGATTTTTTAAATCAAAATGAATCCTCTTTACCTAAAGAGGGAAAAGGTGCAGCATGACTGGTACGCCCAACGACGATCCGGAAAAATATGGGGAGGAATGGGATCCAGTAACAGCAAACTTGAGAATGGTCATCAGCAGGTTCAGAATTAGCATGTTTTGCGCTTGCCAGAAGCAAAGGCAAGCGATTAATCCAAATCATCAACACCAAACGTGAGCCTTTCCCAATCATTTGTATTTTTGAGGATTACCCAGAATGACTGAAGTACAGGCAACAACTACCCAAATCCCAATTAGCGAATTAATTACCATGCTGACTGCTATCAGCGAGCGGAACTACGTCCAGTTCCGGCAACTGGAAGCCATGTTTGTTTCTCGGTATGGGGTTGAAGTTTGGCAGGAATTTTTTAACTTTCGCTTACTGCCTGGGCTAGACAAACCCTCTAGTAACTGGTTATTGGTTCAGTTTTGCAGCGCGGGGATAGTGTCTGTCAAGAAAGTCACAGGGTAGCGATGCCCTTGGCCACGGCTTAAGCCGTATCGCCTGAAAATTTCCTGTTTTTTGCTTAATTCAGTTTTTGACTATTTTGTCAATGCGTAAATCCTACATTTTTTGACTAGCCGCCTTATTGTCTGCACTGATTTTCCAATTTAAGGATGCAGCTTCTCTCTGCTTTTGCTCGTAGGTAATGCGATCGCCCTGGTACATGAATGGAGCGATCGCAAACGCAAGCTATTTAAGCCTGAACATATTCGCAAAGCTTGGCAGCGTTTGCATGAGCAAAACTGGCTAAACATCGAAGAAGGAATCAGAAGTCAGAAGTCAGGAGTCAGGAGCAAGTAGATCTTCAGAAACTCGTAAGTTTACAGTTTTGTCTTTGGGTTTGAATTCAAAACTAACAAATTTAAAATTATCTTCATGCAGATAGTCAGATAAGTCTTGTTCTAGCAAGTTTTCTGCTTCTTCATCAGTTGTCATTTTTGGTAAGATTTTTTTCATATTGCAACACCTCTTTTTCGTGCATGTACCGAAACTCCAGTAATTAGCGATCGCCTGAAAATTTCCTGATTTTTGCTTGATGCATTATCAAGCCCGTCATTTACTTCTCCCTCGCTTGATGAGCAGAAGCATATCAGTGTAGAGCAGAAGCTCTACTGCTAATATAGTAGAACTTAACTAGTAATTAACTAGCCGCTAGCATCACCGGAGGAGAGATCCAATTGTCCAAAGAGTATATAATTTATTGCGACGAATCTATTGACAAAGGACGTTACTTTTCTCACTTTTATGGTGGTGCTTTGATTCGTTCTCTGGACTTGGGCGAAGTTCAGAGAGTCTTAATGGCTAAGAAAAATGAGTTAAACTTGTACAACGAGATCAAATGGTCAAAAGTTACCTATCAATACCTGGATAAATATATTGATTTAATGGAAGCATTTTTTAACTTTATAGTAGAGGATAAAGTCAAAATTAGAATCATGTTTACTCAGAACAGGATTATTCCGAGTAGTTTAAGTCCTGAGCAAATTAATAATCAGTATTTTTTACTATATTACCAATTTATTAAACACGCCTTTGGATTACAATACTCTAACTCAACAGATGAAAAGATAAGAGTTAGGCTTTATCTAGATGACCTTCCTGATACGAGAGAAAAAGCTGCAATATTTAAGAATTTTTTAATTAGCTTAAATAAAAACACTCAATTCCAGAATGCAGGTATCTATATAGATAAAAACCAGATAGCTGAAGTCAAGTCACATGACCATCCTATATTACAATGCTTAGACGTAGTTTTGGGAGCAATGCAGTTTCGGCTAAACAATAAGCACAAAGAGAAACCAGAGGGAGTAAGATGTCGAGCCAAGCGTACAATTGCTAAAGATAAGTTGTACATTTACATCTACCAACGTATCAGCAAGATGTATCCGCGCTTTAATATCGGAGTTAGTACCTCTATACGTGGAGATGCCAAAAATAGATGGCTTCACCCATATCGACACTGGCTGTTTAAACCCGAAGATTACAGTATAGACCCAACTAAAACAAAATCCGCCTCAAAATTTTAAAGCCCCGCTCTTGCTATGCCCGTAACATATCCCGAAGGATTGCGTTTGGGCGTATCCCAAGTGAAACTTGAGACTTCGCAAGTAGCAGGGTAAATATATAATAGCAATATTTTAGCAGATTTTTGATAATAACATATCTGGCATTGCAGCGACGTTTTAATATAATCTTTTGTATAGACCAATGTCAATATAACATTTTTATACCAACAGCAATAATTTGCCGCATGAAAATCGACAGGCACAGTCGGGCTAAGGTTTTTACACAGTAAGAGATACAGCCAAAGTCGGCTTGACTCTTTTACCTTAGTTATTTTAATGCGTGTAATTAATTAACTCAGTACCACTGAGTCATTTTGTCATGAGTTAATCTCAACTCCAGTAATCAGCGTAGGCGTAGCCCGTCGTTCGCGGTAGCGTCTCTGAAAGAGAAGGCATCGCCTGAAAATTTCTTGATTTTTGCTTAATGCAGTTTTTGACTATTTTGTCAATCCGCAAGTCCTACATTTTTGGAAAGTCTTAGATCCCCGACTTCTTCAAGAAGTCGGGGATCTCGTTTCTCACGAATGATGCGCGGATTGCTATAGCAAACGCGTGTCTTCTCATCTGTACTTCTTTCTTGGCGTCCTTGGCGTCTTCTCCCAAGGGGAGACGCTGCGCGAAGGCGGTTCATTAGGCTGTTCGCCCTTACAGAAATTTGATGTGTAGCAAAGTTCTAGGGAATTGGTATTATGAGTTGTAGGTGATGTCAGTAAAATAGCTAGAAATTGGGCGTTTTACAAATGCCGAATACCGCTTTCCAAACCCAGGCAGACACCTGTAAGAAAATCCAAATCTAAAGTGGCAATAGTATCGGTAGGTTTGTGGTAATGGGGATTCCGCATATTCGCTGTATCTGTCACCATCATTGCTGGATAACCGCGATCCCAGAAGTGAGCATGATCGCTCAGTCTTGTTTGTGGAAGTATTAAACCTCTATTTGGTACGGGCAGCCATTCGCTCGGTGTTCCAGATTTACGAATACTACGGCTTAAGCGTATTAAATCAGGAATTGTCCGTAAATTGCCAAGTAAAGCAATAAAGTTGCCACGATTGGGGTAAAAGCGTTCTAGAGGGGCTGGATAGCGTTGTGAGCCAGGGGTTGAATCGCAATACCCCAGCATCTCTAACGAAATCATTAAGCGTAGGGGTTGCTGTTGTTGTTGTAGGAGGGTAGCATACTCAGAAGCACCAGAAGGACCGACTAAGCCGTATTCTTCCATATCAAAAGCAATGAGTCGCAGGGGATATCTTATCGGGTTGGCGGCAAAGATTCTGGCAAACT
>CAZZVG010000679.1:0-4402 GCA_964657295.1 Iningainema sp.
AACTGTAGCTTAAAAAGCGGGAATAAAGTTCTAATTGATACCCATTACAGTAGATCCACAGTTCTCAATGAATACAATTACCAGAAAGCTCCTACCAGCTCACAAAGAATACTTAGCAGTCTCTCGTGACCTGCTCATACTAAAAACTTCCTCAGGTATCCAAAGGTTTACTGATTGTGACAGCGAGGTTTTACCAGGAAAAGATATCCGATTGTGTTTTCCAGAATTAATAGGATGTGAAGAGTCTCTCGCCGAGATTCTTCAAGAACGGCAGGATAGTCTTGAATTAAAAGGTATTGCTCGATTTAAGGAACCTAGTTCTCCTTTTTATATTGATTTATCTATCAAAAGTTTTGAAAGAGGATTAATTGTCTTGTTAGAAGATTCAACATTCAAGATACTTTTAGAGCAAAAAACGCTCCCAAAAAAATCTCCAATGAATCTTTTTTTAAAGACTTTAACGGCTTCTCGCAATTACGTTGACAAAATTTTGACATCTATAATAGATGCTTTGTTAGTAACAACGCAGTCGGGAATTATCATCACAGCAAATAAAGCGGCACTCGCTCTGTTTGAATATCCTCCAGAAGAGTTAATTAATCAGTCAATTTCCAAAATTATTCCTGATGAAAACTTCTTTTTGCTAGGGACAGAGCAGAATCCTTTATCTCAAAGTAAATTTTTGAAGGATGACTCGGTTGTCTGTCTGACCAAAACAGGAAAAAGGCTGACTGTCGCTTTTTCTTCTTCTGTGATTGAGACTGAGATAAAAGGCTTAAAAAATTTTGTTTATATTGGTCGGGACATCACACAGCGTCAGCGAAGCGAACAACTTCTTCAGGTCGAGCATACGACGACGCGGATATTGGCTACCTCAGCGACGCTTTCTGAAGCAACAACGAAGATATTATCTACTATTTGCTCTCAATTAGAATGGGACTTGGGGGAATTTTGGAGCGTAGATCCGCAAGCTAACGCGCTGCGACTCAGTTCAAGTTGGCACAGACAGAGTTTAAATTTTCCACCTTTTGAGTTGGTTTCCGAGCAGATTCGCTTTTTACCAAAGCTCGGACTACCCGGTCGGATTTGGGCAAACGGTGAATCCGCTTGGATTCATGACGTTGTCCATGATGAAAACTTTCTAAGAACCGAAAGCGCTGCTAAAGAAGGGCTGCACGGAGCTTTTGGTTTTCCCATCAAATGTGGAAGCGAAGTCAAAGGCGTTATGACCTTCTTCAGCCGCAAAACTCAAGAAGTTCAGTCAGATTTCCAGGCAATGATCGCAGTTATCGGTAGTCAAATTAGTCAATTCCTATTGCGCTTTCAAGCTGAGGCCGCATTGAGAGAGAGCAAAGAGCGCTTTCACAGTGCGTTTGACTACACTCCAATTGGCATGGCGCTAGTTGCACTAGATGGTCGTTGGCTACAAGTGAATCGTTCCTTGTGCGAGATTGTCGGCTACTTAGAGCAAGAATTGCTGAGCAAAACTCTTCAAGATCTCACTTATTCAGAAGATCGAGAAATCGATAAAGGTTATGTGCGCCAACTGTTGTTGGGTGAAATTCGTTACTTTCAAATTGAGAAGCGGTACTTACATCAGCTCGGACATATAGTATGGGTTCACTTAAGCGTATCGCTGGTGCGTGATGTCCAAGGTCATCCACTGCATTTTATTTCTCAAATTCAGGATATTACAGAGCGCAAGCAGGCAGAGAACGACGCACTTAAACAGAGTGAGGAGCGGTTTCGCTCAATTGCAGACAGTGCTCCTGTCCTCATGTGGATGACCGATGCCGATGGCCTATGCACCTATGTAAACCAGTGGTGGTTGGACTTTACGGGTCGGACGTTGGAGCAGGAGTTAGGCTTTGGATGGACTACAGGCATACCTACGTTGGAGCTAGAACACTACAATACCCTCTTTCACCGGGCTTTTGGAACGCGAGAGTCCTTGTGGATGGAACACCGACTGCGTCACCACACTGGTGAACATCGGTGGATTTTAGTGTCAGGGTCGCCACAATATTTAGGTACTGAGTTTATCGGGTACATCTGTTCTTGTGTGGATATCACTGAGTGTAAAAATGCTGAAACTATAAGATATGAAAGTGAAGAAGGCTTCAAGAGTGTGATGAACAACAGCGCTGCTGTTGCTTTTTTAAAAGACTCAGAGGGGCGGATTCTTTACGTTAACAAGACATTAGAGCGCAATTTTAACGTCAAACTGACTGATCTGCAAGGGAAGACAGATTTCGATTGGTTGCCAGAAGAAACGGCAAAACATCTGCGGGAAAATGACATCTACGTTCTTTCTACAAGTAAAAGTACACAGATTGTCGAAATTATTCCCACACCAGATCGATGTTTTCATTACTGGTTGGTGTTCAAGTTTCCCTTTACAGATAGTCAGGGACGACAGTTACTTGGAGGTGTGGCAATTGACATCACCGAACTCAAACTTTTGGAACAACAGCTTTTTGAAGAAAAAGAACTGGCTCAAGTGACATTACAATCTATTAGGGATGCCGTAATTACCACTGATGCGTCTGGCAAGATAAAATATCTCAACCCAGTTGCAGAACAACTCACTGGCTGGAGTTTGCAAGATGCACTAGCAAAGCCTTTGGCAGAAGTCTTTAGGGTAGTCAACGAAACCACCCACCTGACTGTAGAAAATGCTGTAGAAAAAGCCTTACGTTCTGGCTGTACTGTGGGTTCTACCAAAGATAGCGTCCTAATTACCCGCGACGGGACTGATATTGCTATTGACGAGTCTGCTGCACCCATTCGTGCTAAGGACGGTCAAATTATCGGTGCTGTCATGGTGTTTCAAGACGTTTCTCAGACACGTAGCATGGTACGTCAATTATCTTGGCAAGCTACTCATGATGCCTTAACGGGACTGTTTAACCGCAAAGAATTGGAACAACGTTTGCAACTTGCCTTGAGCAGTGCCAAGAGAGAAAGTCAACAACACGCAATTTTTTATCTAGATTTAGATCGATTCAAGATTGTTAATGATACCTGCGGTCATACTGCTGGCGATGAATTACTGCGCCAAGTTGCCACACTGTTTCAAGGTTCGATCCGCTCCTCTGACACTTTAGCACGTTTGGGCGGTGATGAGTTTGGCATTCTGCTTGAAGGTTGTCCTCTAGAATCAGCATTGCGGATTGCTAACACGCTCTTACAACGTATCCAAAAGTTTCGTTTTGTCTGGCAAGATAAAACTTTCCACATTGGTGTCAGTATCGGTTTAGTCATGGTTAATGCAGAAAGTTTAAGTATTAATAGTATCTTAAGTACCGCTGACGCAGCTTGCTACCTGGCTAAAAATAAAGGGCGCAATCGCGTACATATTTATCAAGCTAACGATAGTGAGTTGGCTCAAGCTAAAGGAGAAACGCAATGGGTGATGCGGATTGCTCAAGCTCTTGAAGAAAATCGTTTTTGCCTTTACCAGCAGAAAATTGTCTCCACCGCCTCAACTCAACCTCATAGAGAACATTACGAAGTCCTCCTGCGCCTTAATGATGAAATGGGTAACGTAGTGTCGCCAATGGCCTTTATTCCAGCAGCTGAACGCTACAATTTCATGCCAGCGATTGATCGTTGGGTTATCAGTCAATTGTTTGCTCGTCTCGGGCAAACTAAATGGAGCCGTTGCACGAGCGAGTCCGGTAATTATGGTTGTATATATGCTATTAACCTCTCTAGTGATAGTATCAATGAAGACCAATTCATCGACTTTCTGCGCGAACAGTTGGCATTACACCAAATTCCACCACAGGTGATTTGTTTTGAAACCACTGAAACAGTTGCTATTGCCAACATGGGAAAAGCCGCTTCCCTCATCCACTCCCTTAAAGAACTTGGCTGTCGTTTTGGCTTAGACGATTTTGGCAGTGGCATGTCATCCTTTAGCTATCTTAAACACTTACCTGTAGATTATTTAAAAATCGATGGCAGTTTTGTTAGACATATTGTGGAGGAGCAAATTGATTTGGCAATGGTACAAGCCATCAATCAAATTGGACATTTGATGGGTATTCAAACGATCGCTAAGTTTGTCGAAAATGAGGATATCTTTGAAAAAATTAAAGCGATTGGGGTAGATTATGCACAAGGTTATGGTATCGCCAAACCACAGCCCTTATGTTTCAATTAGCAGGCGCAACGTTTACTGCTGACAATTTTTGTCCTCTTACGCCTTGAATGTCTGTTTCCAAGTTTTACGGAGAAACTGACGCTGCTCAACCATATGCAGCGCAACCAGTGCCAGCAAGGTATAAGCGAGCCAGAAGTGCAAACTATGAGCGTTCTCCGCAATAGAACGATTCTCCTCAAACCAATTAAGTAGATAAGGAGAAAACAAGCCGCCATCAGCCAATGCAGTTTCCAT
>CAZZVG010000680.1:0-4399 GCA_964657295.1 Iningainema sp.
GGATTACTGTTGATGTCATAGAAGTTAAACGAGCCGTTGCCACTTACAGTCCCTGCTTGAGTATTGAACGTCAATTGAAGTTCACCCAGTACAATGTTACTTGGCAGCGACCCTGAGGCAAAACCGAAACCTAGTCCCTTGAATACAATTTTGTTCTTTCCAATACACTTCCAACTACCTTGTATCGGACCAAAAGGTTGGTCTACAGGGTTTGATGAACCAGGCACACCGCCAGCGTTAGAGTCATTGGCAATGACATTACCATCTGCGGTAAGAGTCAGGAGTTCACGGAATGTTGAAGATGGAGTCGTAGTATTTCCTTGCGTAAATGTTGAGAGGTATGTGCCAACAATTTCTTTACTACATAAGCTTCTATTATAATCGTCAGCATCTGCTGCCTTTGGATTTATGAAAACCGGAATGGTCAGCGCTAACAGACTACTAATTACAAGACTGGCAAAAGCTTTGTTCTTTTTCATCACAAACATCCGATAAGAGTAGTTTTAGAGAAAGTTACAACAGTATTGAACAGTGATTGGAATGTGCTTGATTATACAATTTCATTCTCTACCCATGCCGGAAATAGCTCTTTGTCAATCAACAAAGAACACAATCTTTATCTAGGTTGCAGCCCCAGGATAGGCAGGCGAAAGTTACCAACTACCTGGGAGCTAAAACCATATTTAATTGCATTTCCAGCTAGTCTTAAATGTTACATAGTTCGGAGGAAATATTTGATAAATTTTTGATGAAGAGTATCCCTAAATCTACTGATATCGAAAGCAATAAGGAATCAAACAAGATACAACTCAATTAATAATCTAATTCGTAAGAAATTTTGGGCTTTTCAGGAAAATACGATCTGCAAAAAATAAAGGGTCTTTCAAAAAGCCAAATCCCCTTTCACGTAAAGTCTGCCGGGGGAAGCTTCCCCCGGCGAGCTTTACATGATTGTTGTGTTTTAAATCCGGTCTATGGTCACCAGAGTAACCATAGGTGACTTCTATAGTTAATAATGATTGCCAGATTTGCGATGGTGGACAGCAGTCACGCCATCAGCTTGGAGCAATTTACCGTTGTCAACGGTGGCATACACAACCCAGTGATCTCCACATTCTAGGCGTTTGTTGACAGAACACTCAAGATATGATAGAGCTTCAGTGAGGATAATGCAACCGTTATCCGCAAGGACAGTGGGAAAATTTGCAAAGCGGTCTTCGCCAGGGAGAAAAGACTTACGGAAGTACTTTGTGTATTCTTGATAATTGGTTTCAGAGAGAACATTCAAGACAAACTTACCACCAGGATACATCAGGGATTCAATCGCTCGGTCTTTGGCGATCGCCACTGTCAAACCTGGTGGGTTAAAGGTGGCTTGAGAAACCCAAGCACCTAGCATCCCTGTCGAGACTTCTCCAAGCTTAGCTGTCAGTACGCAAACAGATCCCACAATTCGACCAACGGCTTGTTCAATAGGGGTGGCGGCTGTTTGTGGCAAACGCAGTTTTTTCGCTTTTTTCAAAGCTTGGGCAAAGTCGGTACCGGTTTCTTCACACTGCTTGAGAACGACATCCGTGGGTTTAAAATTGACGCGCAAAGTCTCAAACCCAAACCGATATCCAGCATCCCGCAGTTTGTTTTCCACTAAGTCAATCGCTTCTCCACTCCAGCCGTAGGAACCAAAGACTCCAGCAACTTTGTTGTTATCACTGCTGGATAGGACAATGCCTAAAGCTGTATGAATGGGAGTCGGTGCATTAGCACCTATGGTGGGAGTACCGATGATAAAACCATCAGACTTTTCCACAGCAGCAAGGATTTCATCAGGTTGTGCAAATTCGCAGTTGATGGATTCTACAGCCACCCCTCCTTTGGTCAAACCAAGGGCGATCGCTTGAGCTAGAGTTGCTGTATTACCATATGCCGACGCATAAAGCAAGGCAACGGTGATCTCTCGTTCGGTTTGCGCACGACTCCAGTCTTCATAAGCCTTGGTAAGTTCTATTAAGCCATAGCGTACCAAAGGTCCATGACCGGTGGCGTACATTCTTACAGGTAGTTCCGAAAGTTTCTCTAAAGCTGCTTTGACGTGATTTGCTTGCGGAGCCATCAGACAGTCAAAGTAATACCTCTGGTCTTCTTTAAAAGTGTCCCAGTCTTCATCAAAAACTTCATCGCCACAGATATTCGCTCCAAATAGTTTATCTGTGTAGAGAATTTGGGTTTGCTGGTCATAGGTGCAAAGTCCTGAAGGCCAGCGCGGACTGGGAACGGGGATAAATTTCAGTTCATGACCCTGACCTAAATCCAGAGTTTCTTTTCCCCGCATCGCCATAATTTTTAGATCGTTCTCAGGGAAAGCAGCACGCAAATTAGCCGCACTGGGAAGAGAACAAACAAAGGTAATCTGGGGTGCAAGTTCTAGCAGAGTTTTGAGGGTTGCCAATCGGCTGGGACTATAATGACCCAATACAACATAATCCAACCGTTTCAAATCCAAAGACCGCTGCAAGACCTCTGGATATATCTGAATGAAGGTTTCAGGGGGTGGGTCGATAATTGCAATTTTATCGCCTTCAATTAAATAGGAATTGATAGTTGTACCCCTAGCCAATGCATATTCAATTTCAAACCGCAGTCGTGTCCAACTACGCGCTCTTAGTACTGTAGTGTTTGTAGCGATTGGTAAAACTTGTACGTCGCGAGGATTGGGATTGCTCATAGTTGTTGGGTGAAGGGATTGATAGCTTTATCTGTCGGTTGACCAATGACTTTAGTAGTAGTTGCCGACTTTACGATGGCGAACAGCAGTCACGCTATTGGGTTTGGAGACACGACCATCTTGAACGGTGCAGTATAAAATCCAGTGGTCACTGCATTCCATGCTGCTGACAACTTCGCATTCGAGATAGGCTAGAGCATCTGTCAGAATCGGGCAATCATTTTTTGCTGTTTGGATTTTCACGCCGTCAAATCTGTCAGCACCGGGAAGTAATCGCTTGAGAAAGTGCTTTTTCAGTTCTTGATAGTTTCCTTCTTCTAAAACGTTGAGGACAAAGCGATCGCCTTCTTGCATCAAGGAGTCAATGGCACGGTCTTTGGCAACCGCAACTGTAAATCCTAGTGGTTGTAAACTAGCTTGGGACACCCAAGAAGCAAGCATGGCACCATTGATATCATCTTTTTTGGTGGTGATGATGTACAGTCCGTTACTAATCCGACCCAACGCTTTCTCCATGTTGACGTCGAGGGACTTGATCTGCTTAATATTGCGCTCGCGGACGATCAATTGTCCCAAATCCGTACCTGCTTCTTCAAGGTGTTGGTATGTTGCAGATGTGGGAGTTTCTTTAATCCGAATTGCCGGAAATGCTTCTTTGATACCAAGGTCGATAAATCTTCTGCTGAGTGTATCGATTGGTTCATCATCTCCGCCATAACACTCAAATATGCCGACTGATTGCTTATTTTTGGCGACAGCTAGCAACGAACTGATACCAGCTTGAGCTGCAGCGTTAGCACTAGGAGGCATTCCGATAATCATGCCGGCTGCCCTACCTGCTAGTTCTTGGATTTCGTGGATTTCGGCTGTTGTTAAATCGATGACTTCGACGCCTACCCCAGTTTTCTGGACTCCCTGAGCAATTGCATGGGCGAGGCGATCGCTATATCCGTAGTTAAAAACGTAAAACAAGGCGACAACAGTTTCTGCCTTCGCTTGTTTTTGACTCCAATTCTGATAACATTCTCGCAGAACATCAAGATTATGGTGCAGGAGGGGACCATGACCGTTGGCGACGGTTGTGATTTTCCCCAGTTCGCCCATTTTTTTCATGGCGTTCAGCAAAGAACGGGCGTTGGGACCCATCAAGCAGTCGTAGTAAAATCTAAAGTCGGCTTCGATCGCCTCCATGTTGTCATCGAATGTACTATCGCTACAATAGTGCATTCCAAAGGCATCGCAAGTGTAGAGGGTTTGGGTTTTCCGATCATAGCTGAATATTGTGTCGGGCCAGTGTAGGTTGGGCGCACTCACGAATTCTATTTCATGTCCTTGACCCAAATCCACGCGATCGCCACTTTTCACAATTCGCTTAGAAAACGGGTCATGAGTCAGATTTACAGTATCAAATAAAAACACCTAAATAATTGGACTTGACCTTAATATTTCCAATATTGCTTTTGTTGGTGATAAAAAAGCTGGACTATTACCCTTTGCGGATAAAGTTCCGACTTACGAAAAAGAGATTGCTGCACTACAAAGAAAAATGCAGCGCTCTCAAAGGGTAAGCAATCTAGATAACTACGAGCCTGATTTTGATGTCAAAAAAGGTCATCGTACAATCAAAAAGAAAGGCAAGGTTAAGAAAGGTAAGCGTCAATGGAAGAAGTCCAGTAA
>CAZZVG010000681.1:0-4395 GCA_964657295.1 Iningainema sp.
TCCGATTTGGGCGCAAGTGATGACAGAAGAATATCAACAACTTTGTCATGATGTTCAACGAGGTACAAAGACTGTAATGAATAGCTATGGCACAACTAATCCAGCAGAATTTTTTGCTGTAGCGACTGAAACATTCTTTGAAAAACCTCACCAATTGCTGAAGAAGCATCAAGCACTTTATGAGTTACTGCAACGCTACTATCTACTAGATCCCCTGCAATGGTGCTAATTTTTTCTAACATACTCTAAGAAATTTTCAATAAATAGCTATGTCCGGAACTGGAGATGTCTAGTACGTAGATGAGGGTTTGATTGATATTCTGATATACAAATTACACGACAATATTTGACTACTTATTCAAACTCTGAACCATCCAAACTAGTATTCCCAAAATTTGCTCAACGGGTGGAAGCGGATAATCCATCAAGTCGATGGTAACAGTATTATGTTCAAGCTTAAGGAATCGCCATTGGGTGCCACTGGTAATAGATCCATAGATTGTGGAAACTGGACGATTTCTCGCTGAATTAAACCGTTGTGCTGCAACCATTTCGGCAATACATTGTCCAAAACCAGTTCTCAAATCAGCTTTTTTTGCTTCAACAATCACAATAGCAGGCGCTTCTATTTCCAGCACTTCAGGAGAACTGCTTAAGAGGAAATCGCAAACTCCATTTAGTCCAACTGCCTCATCGACTGTAAAATCTTCTCCAGAAAACAAGCTGATTTGCCGATTTAATACCCGTCGCACTTCCAGCAATACTGGGTAAATAATCCCTTCCGAACGTGCCTTTTCACTCGCTGAAGCCGCAAGTGGTAGACTTTCTTCAAGATATGCTGTGAGTGCAGAAGATGGGACAATGGGTTCGGTGGGAGGCAGAAATCTTCCTCCCTCAAGCGTTTTTAGATCGAAAGCCTCTTTGGCTTTGCCAATACTTGTAAATTGACTGTAAGGCATAAGTTGTCTGCCACGCTTACTGAACATCCTCAAACTTCAGGGTATCACCGATACTTATTTTTGGGATAAATCCATGAAATTCGCCAGCTTGTAAACTATCCGCGCACCAACATTGCCATCCCACTCAGCATCACCAACTTCGCACAAATCAAAGCCAATAATTTTGCGATCGCTCTGGTTCAATTCACGAAACAGCATATATGCTTGCTCCAATTCGAGTCCACCGGGAACAGGAGTACCTGTACTTGCACAGTTTTTTGGCTCAAGTCCATCAATATCAAAGCTAATGTAAACATATTCCGGCAAATGACTGACAATTTCTCGGCATAAATCAATCCAAGTTGTTCCAGAATAGAGCTTTTGTTTGATGGCTGGGTCATAGTAAGCGATAATTTGACCGTGCGATCGCTCAATCATTTGCACTTCATCGAGACAAATATCGCGTAACCCTACCTGTACTAACTTGGAAATTTGCGGGATTTTCATCGCATTAAACATGATCGATGCATGAGAGAACTCAAATCCCTCATAAGCATTGCGTAAATCTGCATGTGCATCAATGTGTAAAATGCCATAGTTAGGGTAACGAGTTGCCAAAGCTTGATAATAACCTAACGGTGAACTGTGATCCCCACCAATCACAGCAACTCTTTTGCCATCCTTAATGGCTTCCTGACACTGTTCAAACAACCATTGATTGACTTGTTGACAAGCTTGATTGATTTCTGTAACTACAGGTGTTAAGTCAGGTGTTTCTGTCAGTGGTTTACCTTGTTCTAATCGCTGGATAATTTTGGCCGCCAAGGTGCGATAATATTCATTCTTCTCTAGAATATCCTGGGAAATTTCCCTCATGAAAATTCCCTGTTTCCATCCGTCAGGATGATCAAAATCGAATAAATCCAATTGAGTCGAAGCATCCAGAATTCGCTGTGGCCCTTTAGCCGTACCTGCGCCATAGGAAACAGTCACTTCCCACGGTACACTAAAGACAATTAAGTTTGCTGACTCGTAATCAAATGGCAAACCAAAGAGATTACCATTAATTTGACCTACGCCGCTGGGATTGTAGTCCTGGATTTGATGATAACTCATGGTTCTTCTTATACTTGGGTAGACAAAACACCGTTTGCTGAACACTTGCACTATTGTAGCGAATGAACATGAGATCCCCGACTTCTTAAAGAAGTCGGGGATCTCAGACTTTTAGTATCATAGATATAATGTTTCATAGTCACAGCTATGCCCTCTCCTTTACCTGGCATGAATCCTTATTTGGAAAACCCAGAACTATGGGCAGAGTTTCACAGTCGGATGATTGTGGCAATTGCCGACGCGCTTGATGATTGCCTCAGTCGAGATTACCGTGTGGCTGTGGAAAAGCGTGTCTATCTGAGTGAAACCTAAGTGATCTACAGAATTATGAAGCTTGGGTGCAGAGTTTGATGCTATAAAGTCGAGATTATAATTCGTATAATTAAGAAATGTAAGTACTGCTCGTTTGAAAATATGTCATACAGTGACTTTAAAACTATTGACCAAGCTGTTTCTAATCTTGGATTAACAGTAGAGGATACATTCCATTTATTTGGTCAAGTTGCACCCATTGAACCTTCATCACGCCTTAAAGAAATACTTGAGGAAACGTTGGATTTAGCAGCAAGTATTAGCACTGAAAAAGCTCGTTCTGAATTGATTATTACGCCAATTTTATTAGAAATAAGGCGCAACTACAAAAATAAAATTGGCTATTTTTCTGGGAATACATTTAATATTGATGAATCAAAAGGTTTAACAGGTGCTTGTGATTTTATCTTAAGCGCATCAAGTAATCAATCACTTGTTACCGCTCCCGTATTAACTTTAGTGGAGGCAAAAGATAATGATATCCGCATTGGGTTAGGACAATGTGTAGCTCAAATGGTTGCCGCTCAAATATTTAATGCTCGTAAAGGAGTAGAACCGACAATAGTATATGGAGCAGTTTCCACGGGGACTAACTGGAAATTTTTGATGTTAGAAAACAATGTGGTTAAAATTGATTTAACTGAATACTTCATTACGCAGTTAAATCAAATCTTGGGTATTCTTTCGGAACCGTTTAAAATTTATTTTGCTTAATAGAAAAATTGCTTTATCCTAGGTCGATTTGCACAATTTTCAAAAAAACCTCAAAAACTGGGTTTCTCAACAAAAAATTAATGCTCACGTGGTGGTGTCGCAATACCACTTCGGATTAAACCTGCTTCAAGTTCTCTGATGAAGGTGAAGTCTTCCTCCGGTAAGGGATGGTTTGGGCTTTCAGATATATCGACGAGAGCGGAGGGTTTCTTCTCAAGGAAATTAAAGCAGTTGCGGAATTGTTGCGGAAGAACTTCTATTGGGGAATCAAAGTGACAGGAAATAATCTGCTGAAAATCCCAAGTTGCTATTTTGTCTGCCCAGTCAAGCACTTGTTTTGGTGCTTGGGGAAGAATGAGGGTTTGCAGAATCGGTGCGACAAATGGACGTCCTTGCCCTCGTAGGGCATCAAAGGACTGCTGCCAATTCTCTTTCCATCGAAATGGAAATAAACCGAAGTACGCTTTTGCTGAGCGATCTGGTGCTTTGAAAGCATCGCGCAACGTCTGCCACAGCCCAGTCATGGAGAGCGCACTCGGACGGAAGTAAATTGTAAACAATGAAATGCGTTGCCATCCCTTGCGGCGGTTTGCTTCATTGTTCTCAATCACCTCAAAGGCATGATCTCTGGAGTGAAACAGCAACGGGTACGGATCTAATTGGACGATCGCGGGTGGATCTTCTGACACAGACAAGATAGAATCGGTCACGAGTAAGGTGCGCGATCGCTTGTGGAAGAGTGCCACTTCTCCGAAAGATCCATGTCCCAGGTTGATGTCTAGCACTGCATAGTCAAACTCATCAGAAAAGGGAGCCTCGCTTAAGTCCTCTGGGAGTACCTGGGTACGTTTTTGGGGAAACCCAAGCCAACTGAGTGGTAGGTTAAACGGGAAACTCCACTGATGCGGAGCAACGAAAACCTGTGAAGACGGAAAGCAGCGAGCAAAGGGACCAACGAAAATTTTGTGTTCTAGACCGGAACTTGTTGGTAGGATGATATATTTAACGTCACCGTGAAGAGCGACTAACTCTTTCAGGGTGCGGATACACTCTCTTGTGGGAGCAACGGGTGCATATACGAGGAAACCGCCTGTAAAAAGTTTTATGACAGTCATCCGAATCGGCACGACGGTGTAGAGCGTACCTTGAAGCTGATCGAATGTCCAAATACTGTTATGAACTACTTCTCTACAAATTGTTCTCCGCCTACCGTAGGGGTAGAGTGGTACAGCAGGCCAGAACGGCCATGAGGAATCCATCGATTGCTCCTGCTCCTGTCCCCTTGAGTTGCCTCCTTGTGCGTTCATTATCAGTT
>CAZZVG010000682.1:0-4391 GCA_964657295.1 Iningainema sp.
ACTTAATTAATTATTACTATCAGATTAACCTATCAAATATTCTCTGGATTTAATCGAACTTCATTAAATCTTTAAAAGCCTTAGAGGTCTTCATGGTTACGTTATAAAAAATACATCTAAGCCATATCTTGTCTCTCTTGATGCTCCAAGCCATATTATGAGCTTGAAATCTGCTTTCTTAAATGAAATCGGTCTAAAAAGTTTTTCTACGAAGACATAATATTTCACTGATTCTGCGTAATTATTACATACTTATGATGTATATTCAGTAGCTCTAAGCTTCGAGAGCTTCTACTTTCATAAGAAAGTAATGAACAGCAATTTGCTAGCTGGTTTGGAGAGCGCTGTGGCAAAGTGTTCACGATACATATTTTTAATTGTTTATGCTTTAGTTTGATTTTGGTAACCGTGAATCTGCATAGCAGTTTGATAGTCTCAACTTATATAAATGGACATATTTTCTCTCATAAACTTAATTCCTGTTAACTTACTTACTAATCTATATAACTATGAGATAAATGTTCAATTCATCAGTCAAAAGAAACACATTTAAGTTTTGTAAAGCACGTGCATATTGTTTGTAATCTACCACAAGAAATAAAATTTGTAAAATCTGTTTGTATCCTGCAAAACAAATCTTGGATCGATAAGTAAAGATGCTTAGACTCTTATCAGACTTAAATTTGCCAGTAAGTTACGTTTTTTTCTGCGTATATCAGAAAAAAACGTGATATCGAATACATTTTTTTTGGTAATCTATCAAAAGATATAATTATTTTGTACGTAGGTGTAAATGTTACATTTAGCACAAATAAAAGCGAAAAAATAGACAAGCCGATCAAAAGATTTTTCATTGCAAGTTTATGTTGAGCTTTTGTAATCTTGTTGGTATAAGCACAGTTCTAATTGTTTCGTTCCCTATACAAGCTTTTAAGTGACGGCAAAATCGGTAGTTAATCGAGTTGGATTAAAAGTATTAAGCAACACAGTCTTGGATAATCATTAAGAGTGACTGTAAGCGCAAGAGCAGTGTAGGAAGCAAGTTAGCACCCTTTCCCAAATTCAGTAAGTACGTATAAGCAATGAGTCCAACCAATACTCAAACAACCTCCCCAATCAGTACAAAGCAAAACCAAGAAGTTCAACTGAATGGTCACCTAGTCAATGGTCATGTAGAGTCTGCAATCGAGTCTACAGATGAAGCAGAGCGTTTGCCAACGGTTACTGATGTACTCGTCCAAATGCTAGAGAATTTAGGAGTTTGCTGCGCTTTTGGTGTTGCAGGAGGTGCAATGGCAACCCTTTGGGGTTCGCTGTCGAATAGCACAATGCAAGTGATTAACTGCCGCCATGAATCCGGGGCAGCCTTTGCAGCAACTGAAGCCTATTTTGCTAGCGGTAGTCCAGCGGTAGTGTTCACCACAGCGGGACCTGGGATCACTAACTCCTTAACCGGGTTATTTGCAGCCCGTGGAGAAGGTGCAAAAGTGATTCTCCTGTCGGCTTGCACCTCAGCAGCACAGCGCGGACGTTGGGCAATTCAAGAAACTAGTGCCACAACATTGCCCACTGGAGGAATTTTTACCTCAGGAGAACTGTTCGACTATGCTACCACAGTCGAATGCGCTGCTCAATTGCCACAGATTGTTCGGTCCTTAACTCTTGGTTTGTCAAAACCAGGGGGGTTTGTTGCCCATTTGAGCATTCCCACCATAGTGCAGTCAAGTTTGGTTGATGAAGTTTCATTGCCCGATTTAGGAGTTTCTTGTTCTCTGGTATCGCCAAGCCAAGATGCGATCGCCAAAACATTAGCGTTACTGTCAGAAGGACCGTTTGCCATTTGGGTTGGCTTTGGGGCACGTGATGCAGCAGCAGAAATTCTCCAACTTGCCGAGAGAACTGGGGCGGCGGTGATGTGTTCACCTCGCGGCAAGGGTATCTTTCCCGAAGATCATCCTCAGTTTGTCGGAGTCACAGGTTTGAGCGGTCATGGTTCGGTCCTGACATACATGCAACAGCAACCTCCTTTGCGCACACTTGTACTAGGCACACGCCTTGGCGAACCTACTTCCTTCTGGAGTCCGACAATGGTTCCAGAAGGCGGCTTTATACATGTGGACATTGACCCAAAAGTTCCAGGTATAGCGTATCCAAAAGCTGAAACCTTCGGTGTGCAGTCTGAAATCAAAATCTTTGTGCAAGCACTTTTGGACCACAAAGACTTGATGGTAGGTGCGCCTACAGGTTTGTCGCTGCCTAATCCTTCCGTTGAGGAAATTCCTTCAGGTGAAGAAACACCAGTCAGACCAGAAGTGTTGATGCAGGCAATTCAAAAGGTAATTGTCGAAGGAAGCGATGCGATCGTGATGGCAGAGTGCGGTAACTCCTTTATTTGGGCAACGCATTTCCTCCGATTTACCGAAGCAAACCGTTACCGAGTCAGCACCGGAGTCGGAGCAATGGGTCACACTGCCACAGGAGTAGTGGGAGCAGCGCTCGCACGTTATGGCAAAGCCGTCGCCATTGTCGGAGATGGGGCAATGCTAATGAATAACGAACTCAACACAGCTGTGAAATACGAGATTCCCGCTGTGTGGATTATACTCAACGACTCCCGCTACAACATGTGTCATCAAGGAATGGAAATGTTGGGAATGACAGGTGCAGATGCAACAATTCCTGAGGCTGATTTTGCCATAATTGCCAGCGGCATGGGAGCTGAAGGTATCCGTGTCCACAAAGAGTCCGATCTCGAAGCAGCACTAGAAAAAGCGATGGCAGCCACTGGTCCCTTCGTAGTTGATATATTGATTGACCCAGATCGACGTGCACCATCTAAAGGCCGCAATCAAGGTCTAGCAGCACAAGGAGCAAAATCAAGTCCAGCTAAAAAGACCGCCGCCCATGCTTCATTTCCAAATATTTAATAGCTAATGGCTAATGGCTAATGGTGAGACAGCCCTGAAGGCGGGTTTCCCGCCTGCAGGATCTGCGAACCCGAAGGGCTAATAGCATTCATAACAATTAGCAATTAGCAACCAACAACTAACAAAATTCGGTGAACGAGGAGACAAAAGTGAACCTTTTTGAAACTGTTGAAGAGATGGGTCACGAGCAAGTTCTCTTTTGTCATGGTAAAGACCCAGATCTCAAGGCAATTATTGCCATCCATGACACGAGTTTCGGACCTGCAATGGGGGCGACCAGACTATGGCCCTATGTAAATGAAGAAGCTGCTTTAAAAGACGCTCTTCGCTTGAGTCGTGGGATGACCTATAAAGCTGCCTGTGCTAATATACCAGTTGGTGGAGGAAAAGCAGTCATTATAGGTCATCCGGAAAATAAGACTGATGACATGTTGAGAGCCTATGGACGTTTTATTGAAAGGCTCAACGGACGTTTTATTACAGGTCAAGATGTGAATCTTACCCCTGAAGACGTTAGAACAATCAGTCAAGAAACTAAGCATGTCGTTGGGGTAGAAGAAAAGTCAGGTGGACCTGCTCCTATAACAGCTTTAGGAGTGTTTTTAGGAATAAAAGCAGCGGTAGAGTTTCGTTTACAGAGCCAAAACCTACAAGGGCTGAAAGTAGCAGTTCAAGGTCTAGGCAATGTCGGGAAAAATCTCTGCCAAAATCTACACGAGCATGGTGTTCAACTTTTTGTCACTGATATAAGTCCAGAAAAAGTACAGGAAGTCAAACGTCTCTTCGGTGCAACTGTTGTAGAGCCTGACGAAATTTTCTCTTTGGATGTAGATGTTTTTTCTCCTTGCGCTTTAGGCGGAATTCTGAATAGCGAGACAATTCCTCGCATTCAAGCTCCAATCATTGCTGGTCCTGCTAACAATCAGCTAGGTCAGGAGCAAATCCATAGTCAAATGCTGGCTGAAAAAGGAATTCTTTATTGTCCTGATTATGTGATTAACGCAGGTGGACTAATCAACGTTTACAACGAAATGATTGGTTACAACGAAGAAAAAGCTTTTAAGCAAGTGCATAACATTTATGATACACTGCTGGAAATTTTTGCAATAGCTCAAAAACAGGATATTCCTACCAATAATGCTGCTAAGCATTTGGCAGAGCAAAGAATTCTGAATGCGAGAAATCTCAAAAATCAGTTGATATCTTCTCCTTCCTACGCTTTAAGTAGGAATGGCTCCGCCCAGGCTGTGCTTCAACATTAACAAATAGAGGCGATAAGTAGGTCGAAAAAAATAAATCGTTATTGGTTCGTAGTTGCGCTTCAGGGCGCTGAAGGGCAACTACAAGCACGAGCGAGTCATATTACAAAAGTTTACAAACTTTGTATTATTCTCGCAAACCTACTTATTCCATACGGTTCGGATAAAACTTGATCCCCCCAACCCCCCTTAAAAAGGGAGGCAA
>CAZZVG010000683.1:0-4389 GCA_964657295.1 Iningainema sp.
CCCCTCCTGGGCAAACTCCACCATTGGAAGGATGAGTCATCACTTTGGAGTTGATAATCTGACAACAAGTAAAATAGGTAGATAACAACAGTAGCTATGGCATCCACAACACCATTAAAAGGCACCGAATTAGTAGATTGTGCAAGAGCGAATGCCAAGCAAGGAATTGAAACGGCTGCATATCAATGTGGCTATGGTGAAGATCTCAACACCTTTGCTCGAGAATTGCGGCAAGCTTGTACGGAAATGAACTTGCAAGTTAAAGAACTCAACGAACTGGTGACAGATCACGATATGTTACTGAATTTGGGGAGTGGGGAAATTGTCGCACCTGATACAGCATCAGAACTGTAATGTCACTAGAATTTATTACGGTACCACCAAGTACAGGGCCTTCCCCACTCGGTTTGATCGTGACTTTACACGGTTGGGGTGCAAATGCTCAGGATGTAGCATCTTTGTTACCCTTTTTGAATATGCCATTGTATCAGTTTGTGTTTCCTAATGCACCTTTTCCTTATTCTTATTCTCAGACAGGAGCAGGAAGAGCTTGGTACGATCTGAATATGGAGAATATGTATCAAGGTTTAACACAGAGTCGAGAATTACTTATCGAGTGGATGTACTCTTTGGAAAGCAGTACAGGAGTCCCTTTGTCACGGACAATTTTAAGTGGGTTTTCTCAAGGTGGGGCAATGACTTTGGATGTAGGGTTAAAGCTGCCGGTGGCAGGTTTAGTCTGTATGAGTGGGTATTTACATCCTGGTGCCCTTACTAATGTAGAATCATTGGATGCAACATCTCTACCTCCAGTGTTAATCACTCACGGCAGACAAGATACGGTTGTGCCATTACAATCTGCTCTCGCGGCTTGCAAAGCTTTAGAGTCACTGGGAGTCGCAGTGCAGTACCAAGAATTTAATATCGGTCATGAAATCAGCCCGGAGATACTAGAATTGCTACGCAATTTTGTAATTGATACGATCACTTAGTCTTGATCACGAAAGTTTTACAAATTTCGGTGAAAATCATGACAATTTTCACGAAATTATCGCCTTTAAATGAGTAATATATATTGGGTGGTTGCGACGGACGCAACTTTATCCATGCTGAATGCGACTGTTGCTTAACGGAGGGGCGAGCAGAATGAAAACTCTAACTATTTCCAGAAACGAAATTGCTGCCATAACTCCACAAGATGTGGAAAATTTAGCTACACGTTTGGAGCAAGATAATTATAGTAATGCTTTTGAAGGGCTGAATGATTGGCACTTACTTCGTGCCATCGCCTTTCAGCGTCCAGAATTAGTCGAATCATACATCCACCTCTTAGATTTGGAACCCTATGATGAAGCATAAAAATTATGGATGGAAAAGAGATTAGTCGTTAGCAATTCGTTGTTAGTCGTAGTTTGAAAAAATAACAGCTAGCAACTAACAGTATTTTGTATGTCTAATCCAAAATACATGGCTCCAAATTTGAAGAGGGTTCTTGTTGGTATAGGCGGCGGTATTGCCGCCTATAAAGTTTGTGAAGTTGTATCCACACTATTTAAATCTGGAGTGGAAGTCCGAGTTATTCTTACCCATTCGGCACAAGAATTTATCACTCCTCTAACTTTTGCAACTCTCTCTCGCCATCCGGCTTATACAGATGAAAGTTTTTGGCAGCCAATTCACTCACGCCCGTTACATATTGATTTAGGTAAATGGGCAGATGTATTCTTGATTGCGCCTTTAACCGCGAATACATTAGCAAAGTTAGCCTGTGGAATGGCTGATAATTTGCTCACAAATACCGTGTTAGCTTCTCACATTCCCATATTGTTGGCACCTGCAATGAATACTGATATGTGGGAACAAGTCGCTGTGCAAAGAAATTGGCGACAAGTATTGACAGATAGTAGATTTTATGGTATAGATACGGCGTCAGGGTTATTGGCTTGCGATCGCGTCGGTGCAGGGAGAATGGCAGAACCTCCAGAGATTGTGGCATACGTGCAATCTTTGTTACACACCTCAGGTAAAAGAGATTTAGCAGGCAAGCGAGTTTTAATTAGTGCAGGCGGAACGCGAGAACATCTCGATCCAGTGAGATTTATTGGCAATCCTTCCACCGGAAAAATGGGGTTGGCTTTAGCATTAGCTGCACTCCATCGTGGGGCAAGCGTTACATTGGTACATGCTCCAGCGAGTTGGGATGTACCTTTGGGCGTACAAGCAATTCCGGTTGTGAGTGCTGAGGAAATGCGCTCATATATGTTAGAATATCTACCGAATGCTGAGGTGATTGTGATGTCCGCAGCAGTCGCCGATGTGAAGCCAAAAGAGTACAGTCAACAAAAGTTGGCAAAGCGATCGCTTCCTCAAGCCCTACCTCTAGAACCCGTACCGGATATCATCGCGGAGTTGGCACGTCGCAAACAACCTCATCAAAAGTTGATTGGGTTTGCCGCACAAACAGGAGATATTGTGACGCCAGCTAGGGAGAAATTAGCTCGCAAGAACTTGGATGCGATCGTCGCTAATCCTATAGATGAACCCGATAGTGGTTTTGGCAGTGATAATAATAAAGCGATATTCTTAGATAAGCAAGGTCGTCAGGTAGAAATTGCGCCTTGTTCTAAATTACAAATGGCGCATCATCTCTTTGATTTTCTTGTTTCGGGGTAATTTGACATCTCCCCCGTTTGAAACACGGGGGATTCTAAACGGATGTTGCTCTGTGGGCTAAAGCCGCACTACGCAACGTATATTGAAATAGGTACGACGAACTAACAATTATGCAGGACTCTGTAATTGAAAGAGCAACGTTACGCGAAGCATGGGAGCAAGGATTGCAGCAAGGATTAAACCAAGTTGCACTCAATATGTTACGGGAAGGAATCGATAAAGATCAAGTCGCAAAATTGACAGGACTATCACTTGAGCGAGTTAAAAGCTTACAAGATACTGACTCAGAGGATTCTCAAGCATTAGTGAAAGATTTTCTCGAGCTGAGTGAGTCATCACTGAACAAAATTTGGCTCAATCCAGAGGAAGACGAAGCTTGGAAGGATCTATAGAAAACTTTGTCCGAGGGGATGTGATTTCAGTTCCTTTCCCCTTTTCTAATGCGTCAGCAACAAAAAGAAGACCTGCTTTGGTTGTTGCAGAATCAGACAGTAACAATATCATAGTCTGTCCAATTACCAGTAAACCTGGTAAAGACTATGAAATCAAGTTAGAAGACCTTGACTTCAGAGTCGGTCAACTTAATTTAAGTCCAAGCTATATTCGCCCTAACATTATTGCAACGATTGATAAAAGCAATGTCATTCGATACATAGGGAATCTTAAGGATGAAAAAATCAATGAAGTCATTAACAAAATAATTGAAATTTTACAGAAGCCATCAGAACCACCACCTCCAACTTCAAAAGCTTTAGAACGAAGTAAACGCCCCAAATTATAAAGCGATCGCGGTGATAATATCCAAAATATAGCCCTCTACTGAGCTCGCCGAGCAGTAGAAACATGGGGATGGTTAAGTTGCGCCACAATAGAGTCAGCAGAGCAATCGACTCCACAAAAAGTTATATGATGGCAACTAACAGTCTTCCTAATGTATCAGACAAAAGACCTAGATTCGTGAGGCAGATGAAGTTTCTTTTTCAGCCCCTGGAATATGTGGAGGATTTTGCCAAGACTTATGGTGACAACTTTTGCATCTCAAATTTTTACGGTTCCTCAATTGTTTACTTTAGCAACCCCCAAGCACTACAACAGATTTTTACGGCTGATTCGAGTCAGTTAAGTTCAGGAGGGGGACCTAAAGGTTTAAGATTTTTGCTGGGGACAAATTCTCTGATTTTTTTGGATGGCGATCGCCATCAGCGTCAACGCCAATTATTAACCCCTCCTTTTCATGGTGATCGGATGCGGATTTATGGTGAGTCTATCCGCGAAATCACACAGCGATTATGTGACGAGTGGCAGGTAAACAAGCCTTTCAAAATCCGTGATTCAATGCAAAAGATCACTTTAGGTGTCATCTTACGAGTGGTATTTGGTCTGGATGAAGGACGACGTTTTGATGAACTGGCATTACTGCTAACTTCTTTGCTAGAAGCAATGAGTTCTCCCTTAATGTCGAGCGCTGTGATTTTTCCATTTTTACAAAAAGATTTAGGCGCGTGGAGTCCTTGGGGTAGGGTGGTGCGCTTGAAACAACAAGTTGATGAACTCATTTCTGCCCTGATTCAAGAACGTCGTACACAATCAAACCAAAATCGTCAAGATATCCTCAGTTTAATGATGTCTGCTCAAGATCAAGATGGTCAACTAATGTCAGACGAAGAATTACATGATGAATTAATGACGCTACTAGTTGCAGGACATGAAACAACT
>CAZZVG010000684.1:0-4387 GCA_964657295.1 Iningainema sp.
TTTGCTATTGATTACCTGCAAAAGCTTTTGATAATCTTGTGGATCGCTTGGGTTAACTTTAAACCGTCGCTGGTCTAATTGTTCATATTCCTCACCAACAAATACTAAGGTACAAACTTGTGAGTGAGTATCTAGCTTTGCAGCTAACTGTTGTGCTATGCCAAGCTGATCCGCAAACAACAGCCAATGTTTTGGCTCAACTTGCTGCGATTCATTTGGTGATGGTGGTACTTGTGCTAGCATTACCATTGCTAGAGATAAAACACTTTCAGTCTGTTGAGCAGATGATAGGTTAACTGTACTTGTAAACCCAGTCTCTTGCAATACTTCTTGCCATTGGGTAGGACTAATCAAGGGATAGTCTGGACGCAATTGCAAATCGCTAAATCGCCACCATCCTGGAGTTAGGCCAAAGATTAAATCTAGCCAGCGCTGACGCTGAGTCATTTCTAATAAGATTAATATGCCCTGTGGTGCTAATAATTGCTTGATGTGGTTGAGGGTTTGTTGCAAATCTTGGGTAGCGTGTAAGACATTAGCAGCAACAATTATGTCATATTGCTGCAAATCAAATCCTTGGCTGAAGGGGTCTTTTTCAATGTCTAATACTTGATATTTTACAAATGGAAAATCCTGGAATTTCTCTTGGGCTTTTTGGGTAAAAAAGATCCCAATATCGCTGAAGTAGTATTGGGTTTGCTCACAGGGCAAATGTGGTAGGAGATAAGAAGTTGTACCACCTGTTCCTGCCCCAATTTCCAATATTCTTAATCCCCGTCCAGTTGGTAAATGCTCGACAATTGAAGCTAGAGCTTGTTCGGCTATGACATTCATCACCTTTATCAGTGGTGAATTCTCATATAACTGAGCTGTAGTTGAGTCGTTTTCAGGGAAAAGCAATTGTAATGGATCACATTCGCCTCGTAGTACTTGGCTTAATGATGCACCGCAACGTCCTAGCAGAGTGAATTCAGCATTTGCTATTGGATATTGAGTTAACAGGGCTTTTAATTTAGCTTGCGGATCACTGTCTTCTGGCTGGCGGATGACTTGCCAGTCAAAAGCTTTTGCCTCTAACACTCCTACTTCCGCTAACATCTCTAGAAGTCGTTTTAATAGCCGTTGGTGTTGGTTGACAACTCCTAATTGGTTAGCGATCGCAGCTGTAGTCAAGCACTGCCCTAATCGCAGTTCCCACCCCATTGCTCTTAGAGCTTGCAGCACATAATCAATACTGAGTGCTTCTAACTCGCTGAATACCGCCTCATAAACTTTTAGCTGTGGTTCAGCTATCAAGTGAGAATATTGTGGTTGAACTTTACGGCTAATTTCTTCAAGTGCTGGCAGATAATTTAGAGACAGTTGCTCGCGACTAAAGCGCACTTGAGGTTGCCACTCTATTTCATAGAGCCAATTCTCCAAAGAATTTTCTTTGAAGTCTTGCTGGAAACTTTGCAACAAAGTGTTAGGAGTCACTTTTTTCAGATCGAAGCCTTTGATTTCTGCAATCAACTGTCCAGTAGACTCAAATAACTTGATATCTGTTATTAGATTGTCTTTTTGGAAGTTATCTGATCGCGATAGTACCACATGACACCATAACTGCTGACGTCGGGGACGTTGGTAAAATTGGAAACTTTTGATCGCAAAAGGTACAAAAGTGTCATCGTCACAGAAGAAAATGCTAGCTAGTTGCAAGCAGGAGTCCAGAAGTCCTGGATATAATTGATACTCCTCTAACCTATCTACTGAAACCCATTTGAACTTGGCTAGGGCTTCTCCGTCTCCGCACCAAACCGAATCATGCCACTGGAAGCTTGTACCGAATTGAATCTGTCGCTTTTGCCAACTTTGGTAAATTTCTACAGCAGCTATTTGTTGAGTACAGCGTGTTTGTATCTGTTGGAGAAAGACAATTTCAGGTGTAGTGTTAACACCTTTTAAGATTTTCCCTGTAGCATGAATTAGCCACTGATTTATTAGAGAACTACCATTCGCAACTGTATCAAAGCTAATGAGTTGGAAAGATGCACCACTATCCTCTGGAGAAAGCACCAGCTGCACTGTGCGTGCTCGATCTTCAGGGATAGCTAATGCTTGGGGGAAAACCATGTTTTCTAACACACATGATTCAGAGGCGAAAGTCAACCCTGCTGCACCCAATAACAAGGAGAGGTGACAGGCTCCAGCTACAACAATTTGATTATAAACTTGATGATCTACTAAAAACGGTAGATTTTGGGTACTGAATTCAGTCTCAAACAATATTTCTTTACTTAAGGGCAACTGGAGCTTTTTGTCTAATAATGGGTGCAGTTTTGTCGAGTTTTGTTGGCGTTGATGCAGATGCGAAATATTCTCAATCCAATAAGGCTGTCGTTGAAACGGATAGGTGGGTAGTGTGACTTTTTGGCGAAAATAGTCGCGGTCAAATCCCGACCAATCTACTGCCATTCCAGCTACATATAATTCTCCCAAACTAGAAAGCAACTGTTGCCATTCTGGCACTCCTGGACGCAGAGAAGACAACCACAAACCCACGCTGTCTTTTAAGCACTCACGCCCCATACCCAACAAAATTGGTCTAGGACCAATCTCTAAAAAGACTTCATATCCAAGAGTACGCAAAGTTTGCATACTATCGGCAAACCGCACTGTTTGCCGGACGTGATTCACCCAGTATTGGGCGTTGGTGATATTCTCCCCAGCAAGCTGTCCAGTGACATTGGAGATTAATGGAATTTGGGGTTGATTGTAGGTTATTTGACTAGCTACTTGCTCAAACTCCTCTAACATCGGTGCCATTAATGGAGAATGGAAGGCATGGGATACCTGTAACCGCTTTGTTTTCACGCCCTTGATTGATACTTGCTGACAAATAGCCGCAATGTCTTTACTGGCTCCGGAAATCACTACACTTTGAGGTCCATTAATAGCTGCGATCGCTACTGTTTGATGATAGGGAGCGATCACTTCTCGTATCATCTCCTCTGTTGCCATCAGCGAAACCATCTCACCTGCCGATAGCTGCTGCATCAACTGTCCACGATGAAAAATCAGTTGAAGTCCATCTTCCAAGCTAAAAACACCAGCTACACAAGCAGCCACATATTCGCCTACGCTATGCCCCATCACCACATTTGGTTCAATCCCCCAAGATTGCCATAATTGAAAGAGAGCATATTCAATAGCAAATAGGGCTGGTTGGGTGTATGCAGTTTCATTTATAGGTGAGATTTTTCCTGGTTCTGGATAGAGAACTGAGAGCAAAGGTTCGTCCAGATAGGGACGCACAATAGAGTCGCAGCGGTCAAGGGTTTGACGGAAGGTAGGCGAAAGTTCATACAGTTGGCGTCCCATACCAATGTACTGCGACCCTTGACCAGTGAAGAGAGATGCTATTTTCGGATGTTTAGTGCTGTTAACTCGTCCCCTGACCAGTCTGAAAGTCTCTTTACCTGTAGCGAAAGCTGTCAATTCATCCCGCAGCTGTAGGTTAGAGTCAGCTACAACCGCAAGGCGGTACTCAAAATCCGATCGCCCTACATTAGCTGTAAAGCAAATATCCGCTAGAGATGACTCTGGATTAGTTGCCAACAAATTTTCATAACTTTGTCCCAGTTCCAAAAGAGCAATATTACTTTTTGCCGATAGGGTCAGTAGGTGATGAGAACGATCAAAGTTTGCCCTACCTCGCGCCCCCACTGGAGGTTCTTCCAGAACCACGTGAGCATTAGTACCGCTGAACCCGAACGAACTCACCCCAGCTAAACGCCGACCCGATTGAGGACGCTTCCATTCCATGCCAACAGTTGCAATTACCGCAGGAATTCCATCAAGAGTAATGTGTGGATTCAATTGTTTAAAATGCAGGTGCGGCGGGATATACTTGTTTTGCATCGACAAAACCACTTTAATCAGCCCAGCAATTCCACTTGTCGCTTCCGTGTGACCAATATTTGTCTTCACGGAGCCAATTATCAAGGGATCATCCCAATCCCGCTCTTGCCCGTATACTGCTTTTAGGGCATTCACTTCAATCGGGTCTCCTAAAGATGTCCCAGTGCCGTGGGCTTCTACATAAGATACCTCGTTAGGTGATACTTTTGCCATAGATAATGCCTTCTGGATAACTGCTGACTGAGAAAGTTCATTTGGTGCAGTTAGTCCACTACTGGTACCGTCTTGATTAATCGCTGTTCCCCGGATCACAGCCAAAATGTTGTCACGATCAGCAAGTGCCTTTTTAAGACGCTTGAGGACAACAACGGCACAGCCTTCCGAGCGAACGTACCCATTTGCCCCCGCATCAAAAGTCTTACATCGCCCGTCCGGTGAGAGCATTCCCGCTTGAGAAAACGTGATACTCAACTCCGGTGATAATAAA
>CAZZVG010000685.1:0-4382 GCA_964657295.1 Iningainema sp.
GATACACTTTTCTCTTCATCTCACACCTCTGCGTCCCCTCTCCCCTATCTTCTTAGGCGCTGATTGTCGGTTGGTACAGCAAATTTTGAGTTGCCACCATTCCTGCAACCAAACGATCCATCTCCTCTTCGGTATGGAGGGCATTCACAGTAATCCGAATTCTGGGTTTGGCAATAAACCAAATTGGAGAAACCCAGATACCATGATCTTTCATCATTTGTCTGCCAAAAACCTTGGGATTAATATCAGACTCTAAAATAACCGGGACAACATTCGTTTCGCCAAGTGCAATAAAACCACGTTCAAGCAAACGCGATCGCAAGTAGCGAGTATTCTCCTGAAGTTTTTTGACTCGTTCTGGGAATTGGCGAACCTGACGAATACTTTCTAAAGCAGCCGCAGTTGTTGGTGGTGGTAAAGAAATTGTGCCAATTGAAGTCGGAGAAACATTTAAAAGTGGTTTCAACTCAGCAACATGGCTGCTGATTGCGGCTCCAGCTGAGGCGGCAAACTTAGAGAAAGTTGTCATAATCAGAGGCACAGTACCCTGCTCAATTGCTTGCTGTGGGAGAAGATTAAAATGTTCGTAGATTCCTCTTCCAGTAGCACCAATTGCACCACTGGCATGAGCTTCATCCATAACGAGTACGCTGCCTTCATAATTTTTTAGGGCAGCAAGCATATCTGGCAGCGGTGCAATGTCACCATCCATGGAAAATACGGCATCAGAGACAACCATAATTCGCTCATCGGCTCGTGCATACCGATAGAGTTTGCGAGTCAAATCCTCCATATCGCAATGGCGATAAGCTTTGACTCGCACTCTCGGACTGTTGCTAAACACCTTCCCGGAACGAGTCCCAGCATTAACGAGGGCTGAGACAATACAGCCATGATTGAGGACATCAGTTAGAATTAAAGTCTCTCTCGTGTTCTGAAATCCGGGTACTGGAATTGCCAAGTGGCAAAAAGCATCCATCAAAGCTTGCATTGCCATCCAAGCGTTTAAGAAAAGCTGCGTGTAGGGCAGATGCTTAAACGCTGAAATCTCATCCTCTAGTTGTCTATGTAAGTCAATGCGACCACTCAAGACAGAAGCAGAACTGTTAGATGTTCCGTACTGGATAATAGCATTAATAGCAGCTTGCTTGACGGCTTCTTCTTGTACTAAGCCTAAGACATCATTTGTGCAGAAGGTAAGAACCTTTTGACGCTCACCCGTCGCCGATGATTCTATCTCGACTAGATTACCCTGTTTTTGATGACAAATATACTCGTCTGGATCGAGCCAGCTCTCATACCAGCGCTGCACGTATTCTTTGATAATTTCCACAAATTTACTCCTGTTGGCTGCTTCCAGATGGCCTATCGCCTCTGCCTCGACAATATATTTATTTTCGCGGGTTCAGTATTTGTCATCGCGGTTTAACAAAAAACTCCCTGTCGAAAAAAGCTAATAGTATTTATTAAGGCATTAAATGGGCTATTCTGTGAGCCTGGAGATTTAGTTAAATCCTGATAAAGGTTGTGCAATGACTGGGTTATAAGAGCCGCTAGTACAATTGGCTTCATCTGATTGGTTTTTCTTTAATTTAGATTCAGTTTGAAAGTAGGCGATCGCCAACAGAGTTAGAGACAGAATTTTCTAAGTCTTAGTTTCCATTGGTTTGTGACTGCTTAGATTGTTGCATGAATTGTTCGTACTGCCGAATCACCAGCCGTTGGATGGCAATAATTGCTGGGTTGATTTCCAGATAACGCCTTTGGGGATTAGTCAGATAAGTTTGCTGTTCGCTCTCCATCATTTCAATATCTTGGGCTAAAAATCTCAGCAAGACGAAACGCTGGAGGATGACTCGCAGCAGTGGCTGCAACAACTTGAGCAACTGTTTGGGAAGACGGACTTTGAAAAAGAAAAAAGCAACAGAATGAGTTTCCGTCGGCCCTACAGGTAGCCGCATCAGGTAGAGAGTGGAAATTCCCTGTAGAGAACTGTAAAAATGAGGGTAGCGGTACTCGGTGGCGATGGCTAAAGTCGTGATTTTGTCTGCCCGTTCGCTCAACCCCAAAAACTTCGCCATCCGACCTTTGTAGGATACTTGATACTCAGTGCGGATGGATGCTTCTGTCTCTTTTAAGCTCATGAGTGCTGGATTGAACCAACCCTGCAAATTTTCGTGCAGAAAACCATGAAACACGTCTATAGAGTTTTCGTTGCAGATACTAAAGTGAGCTTTCATTTTGGCACAGACAGGAACTCTAAACCACTCGGGATCGTCGAATTCTTTGATATCAGGTGGTTGACGAACTGCTGCCAATGTAGGATCTCCAGGGAAAATCCAAATCAAATCGTATTTTTCCTGAATTGGATAACTGCGGACTTGAGCCCGAGGAAGTTTTTGTTCTGGAGAAAGGTAAGGAATGCCAACACAATCGCCTTCGTTATTAAATTCCCAACCATGATAAGCACAAGCCAGATTACACCCTTGTACTTTACCTTTGTGCAATGCTACGCCTTTGTGAGGGCAAATATCCTCCAAGGCATGCAGACAGCCGTTAACATCACGGTAAATGGCGATCGGCTGTTGCCAAATCATCACGGGCTTGATTTCACCAACCTTGACTTGGTTTGCCCAGCTAACGACATACCAGTAATTCGGATTAATCCCTACCTCACGGACATGATTCTGAACCATCTGGCTCTTCAGGGTAGTGGCTAGTTCCATTTGCTCGTACCTCTTGTGCCTGTTTCTGTTATAGTACTTAAACCTATTGTGTTTCTGAAGTCAATTATTAAAGCGTCAACAATTCTCGCCTCAAGGCCAGGGGAAGGGAACAAGGGGAACGATCCCAACGATGAATTAAAAGCTTTGAGAAGCGGACGCCTTTTTTAAAGCGCTTTACAAAATTCATGAAAATTTTTTTTACATAGCTCCATAAGTAAATCAAAAACCAGTTTTCCCACTGCCCCCGACTTCTGTGCCTCCTATCCCCTACCCCCCTACCCTCATAAATGTTAAGCGATCCCAAGCTTTTAGTACTGCTCTTGGCTGGCTCCCTAACCACAATGGCTGGAGGCGTCGTTGCTCCAATTCTGCCGGAGATGGTGCAACAACTCCATTTCGATCCGGGATTAGCAGGTATTCTGGTGAGTATGCATTGCTTAACCATTGCCTTATTCAGCCCCGTGCTTGGGATCTTGGCAGACTATGTAGGAAGGATACGAGTGCTACTCCCTTCACTGCTTTTCTACGCAGTGGTTGGTATGGCAGGAGCTTTTATAGATAGTTTTCCGTCGGCGTTATTGATGCGGGCGTTGCTTGGGATCGCCAGTGGTGGTATTGCCGCAGCTACTTTGGGGTTGCTGGGAAGTTTGTACGAAGGAAAAGAGCGATCGCAGGCTCTAGCATTAGCCACAACGACTCTGACAATTACTGGCATTACCGATCCACTTCTCGGCGGTTGGGTTGGTGCTTCTCAGTGGCAAAACACCTTCTACCTCTATGGGTTAGGGCTACCCCTGGCAATTTTAGTTGCATTCGTCTTCAAAGGCAAGCAACCACGATCTACAAAATCAGAGGCGAAGCCGTTAAGTAATAAATTATACGAAATTTTGAGATCGCGCAATGCGTTAAAATTGCTCTTGGCGCTCGGTCTGACCTCAGTAGCAATGTATGCTGTTGTTATTTACGCTCCGATGTATTTGAAAGCAACGATTGGAGCTGGACCGGCTTTAAATGGAATTGTACTGGCATCACGGGCGATCGGTGCTGCTTTTATATCCGCTTTCGGAGCCAGTAAGTTGGCACACCGTTTGGGAACAATGCAAGCAACTGCTTGGGGATTTGGATTGATGGCTATTACCTTGGCGACAATCCCGTTCCTACAGACACTTAGCTGGATTTTACTCAGTGCGATTCTCTTCGGTGCCGGTTTTGGGATCGTTTTACCCAGTCTTTATAGTGCTCTTGCGAATCTCGCGCCTTCTCAATTAAAATCTAGCGTCCTCGCAGCCGGAATAGGGGTGGGTTTTCTCGGACAGTTTATGTCTCCAATTTTACTTGGACCTATCCTCAGTGCCAGTAGTTTGTCAGGAGTATTTTATGCCGCAGCCGGTGTTGCCGCAGCCGCAGGACTCTTGCTATTTGCGCCAAATCCCTGAAAAAGGGAACAGTTTATACAATAAGAGCATCGATCAAAGCGACTGAGAAATAAAATTTAGGGAATTGCATCCATCGTTTTATGTTTTTGAATGAGCGAGAAGCGAGGGTCATTGATGATTTTTAATAACGAAGGTCGTGCTATAGAAAGCCTAGATTCTTCACAACATACTCCAAATGGTACCGGATTGGAGTTTCAAAAAACTTCAGTTTTAGAACAAC
>CAZZVG010000686.1:0-4381 GCA_964657295.1 Iningainema sp.
GTTAACGACAACTTGAATCCGTGATCCCCGAGCGCCAATACAAGCACCAACTGGATCGACATCGCGATCAAGGGTATCAACTGCAATTTTAGTCCTGGGACCAACATGACGGGAGGGAGGATTAGCTTCCCGTGCTACTGCCACAATCCGCACGACTTCATCTTCTATTTCCGGGACTTCGTTGGCAAACAGATAAACGACTAAACCAGCATCGGCACGAGACACGAGTAGTTGCGGTCCTCGTTGCTGACCTTGGGAAACTTTTTTGAGATAAACCCTAAAGGTGGCATTCGCTCGATAATTGTCGTTAGGCAGCTGCTCGCGTTTGGGCAATTCCGCTTCTACCTCTGGCTGACCAAAGCCGCTGCTCACTGCCATGATTGCAGACTGTCTTTCAAATCGCAGGACTCTTGCTTGCAAGACAGTTCCTTCTAAATCCTGAAACTCTTCTTGCACCATTTGGCGCTGTTGGTCTCGTAATTTTTGCGCCAATACCTGCTTGGTTTGCATCGCTGCCATCCGACCAAAATCCCCTTGGTCTGGAGTCACATCCAGCACGACTTCCTGCCCGAGTTGTGCTTCATCACCTCCCATGTCTTGAACTTGTTTTAGGGAAATTTCATGATCTGAGTTGAGAATTTCTTCGACTATAGTTTTGGTAGCTACAACACGAAAGCCTTCTTCTTCAACATCAAGTTGTACGTCAAAATTTTCAAAATAATCTTCATCAAACTGTTTTCGCTCCAAATTCTGAGCGCGACGATAACGTTCGTAACCTTTAAGTAGTGCTTCTCTAATCGCTGCTTGAACTGCAACGCGGGGCAAATTTCGCTCGCGACTGATATTTTCAACTAAATCTTTTAATCCGGCTAAAGTCACCATTGACATAGGCAATCTCCTTATACTTTTATGTAAAAAGTGGTCAGCTTTTTGCTGTTAACAATCAGCTTTTTGTTTGGTTGGCTAATGAAAACAAGTGGCAATAAACATTCAGACTTGAATGCCAATGCCTTAAAAGCTGATAGCTAATAATTAGTTCTCAAGAGCCGCGATCGTCCAGTTGCACCTTGGTAATCAAGGTACGCGGAATTTCAACCACACGACCTTTTTGATTTAAGTAAACAGTTGTTTCATCCCGGCGAATCAATTGCCCCATCCACTCTTGCTGTTGTTCGTAGGGTGGAGAAGTCCAGACGATCACAGCAAATCCTTTAAAGGAAATAAATTCTCGATCAGTTATCAATTGTCTAGAAATACCAGGACTTGATACTTCCAATACATAAGTATCTGGAATGATCTCCGCCGCATCTAAGGAGACTTCTAAAGCACGGCTCATCCGTTCGCAATCATTTAACCCGGTGTCCTGGTAAGGATTACGGATATCTAACCGCAAAACTGGCGGACGTTGGTTAGTGTGAAAAATTGCCCCAACAATTTCCAATCCCAGTTCTTCTGCCACTGGTGTTGCCAATTCAATAATTTGTGGGACTAGAGGATGAGTCATGTGGCTAATAAACAAAAAAAGTGGGCGGCGACCCACTTCCTGCGATAGGTATATCTTCCAAGAAGTCTTGTGACGAACCAATGTTGATTCATCGCTCATTTGAGTTTAGCGCATTTTTTCTGTAGCGAAAAGACAACTATTCTTGAAGTGGCAAGTAGGGGAGCAGAAGAAAGGGGAACTCGGGCGGGATACTCAAGGAAGATTAGGGTGCAAGGAGGAAAACGATAACTCAAGACTTAGGACTCTTAAACACTGGCTGAATTGGTACTTGTGTTCTCAGGTGCTTGGTTTGCTCTAATGTTAGTACGATATCTTCTGCCGATAAATCTTGGAGGTAGTTGATCTTGACTTCTTCTAAAAAGTGTAATATTAAAGTCTGAATTTCGGAAATGACATCCTTTTTCTGTATTTCTGTTCCTAAAGCGGTGCTAAAACTTTGTACCAATTGAACAGAGAGTTTTGCGGAAACAGGGTCTTGTGTTGCGGCTACTAGAGTATTGTATAGGTTAGTCGTAATCTGAATTGCCAATTGCTCGCTCAACTGAGTTTGCATCTGTTCCACCCCTGGCAAGAGTTGTAGATTTTGGTAGATAGGCGTTTGATTTAAAATGCTTTCAATATTGTGCCGTAAAATAGCAACTATCTCTGGTTGGATTTTGGGCAAAACCTGGAAGATAGTTGTTTGCATTAAAAGATTTGTCAGTGCCTCCACTTCATTAATGTTATTAATATCTTTATGTAAAAAATTATGATCTTTCTGTAATAGCCAGCTTGCTAACTCTCCCCTTTGAATTGAACCTTGAATTTGATTAATAACTCGAACCACAATAATTTCCGTAAGTTCTTCAGCAAAATTGACGATAATTCCCAGATGAATTTGCTGCCGTAATGGTTGGAGATTTAATAACTTTGATTGGTCGAGACGAAGGCAAACAGGTATAATTCGTAACCAACGGTAGAATGGGAGTAACAAAAATAGATCGTACCAGCGCCAAAAAATAGCATTTGACCAACTAAAACCAGGATGACGACTTTTGATATAGAAGCTACGCGCTAGCAATTCTAAACCAAATAAAATCATAAATGGTAAGTCAATCATCCAAAAATTATCAATGAATTTGTCATTTTCTCCAATGTGTCGGTAGTAGTTGCTAGCAATTAAAGGTGCTATTTTCTGATCAAAAAAATTGATTTCTTTGTTCCAACCTTTTTGTGACAAATACGCTTGATTCCAAAAAGCATTAAAGCTAAGCTTTGCAGATGATTTTTGCTTGGTGTGAGCAATTATCAGATTTTTAATTTTTTCTAATTTCCCACTTTTACCCGCTACGGCAAACGGATTACTATCAATCATTTCGGTACTCAGGCGACGCAATTCTCCTAACTTTAGTTCTACCTCAGGGGATTGCAAACCTGTTTGACTAACTTTTTGTTTAAGTGTTTCTACTGTTGTTAGATAATATACTGTTTCTCGATGAGGTTCAATGCCTTTAAACTGATCGTAGATTTGCGGAATTTTTGGAAAATATCTTAAGTAAAAATCTCGTTCGTAAATATAACTTAAATTAAATAAAACTAATCCCAAGTTCGCTGTGGCAATCATTGCCATCAGTCGTTCAAACCATAAGTTACGCGGCTTTGTGAATTTGGCGTTATTCATTTGCGATCGCTATATTCCCAATACTACATATGTTCTACAGATTATTCTCATTGACGTTTTCACCGCCATTATGTCCTCAGCTAAAATTAGTTACTTATAAAAGTTTACAAAAATTATTTCGATATAATGTAAATTTCTGTTGTGTCTTTACAAACAGAAAAAACTGAGTCTCTCGGCTGCGGTGCCTCATTGTCAAGAAGGTGCAATTATTTTTGGAAGAGTTTTAATTTGAACCTCAAGTTCGATACTTTTCGGTGAAGAATTGAGGAGTAACCCCTCAACCCTCTTAAGCCGCACAGATGGTTTATCCCAACTTTTGCTTGTACACTTTAGGAGAGAGGTTTTCCAGGCATTACGCAATTTGCTTTATTTGATCTAAAGCTCAGAGGATTCTAAGCTGATTTCGCGCTCGCCGGATAGAATCCGACTGCGCTCAGTTAACGATATATTTTCTTTAGGGAACTAAAAACACCATACCGTTTAGGAAGATACTTGAGAGGCGATAAGACGACTGAGAATTATCAAAAATCTTGAATTTATAAAAAAAACTAGATTAAAGAAACTTAAAATGCATCTATAAACGTCGTATACATATTCTGCTGACTTGACTCAAAGGGGTTTTATCTATGTGGTGTGGGTTTGGAAGATCAAGTGTAACCGTTGCTACTGCCTGTTTTGTAACGGCTAGCCTAGTTATGACGAACACAGCTAGTGCTGTTAGTCAAAAGACCTATACGCCACAGCAATTCCGCGCAGTGTTGCGGGGGCTGGGCTATAAGGTTAAAGTATCAAATACCCCGTTAACAGATGCCGAAACTAAAGCCGCAATCCAGGAATTTCAGAAGGGATACAAGCTGACAGTTGATGGTGCAGCATTACAGAAAACTGAAGATTTTGCAGCAGGCATTGTTAAAATTTTACAGGCAAACTTAAATCTAGTTGTTAAGCCGAAACCTCCTCTACTCCGAAATCAATATTTTGGTCCTCGGACGGAAGCGGCGGTCAAGCTGTTGCAGAAAAAATACAATCTGCAAGAGACTGGAATTGCTGATTTACCATTGCGGCAGAGGCTTGACCAAGATGCAGAGAAAATGCTAGGAGCTAATTCCGAGTCCGCACCTGCATCTAAGCCTTCATCGACGTCAACACCATCGGCAACGCCGACGACGACAGCAACACCAACGTCAACGAGAAAGCCTAGATCTAGACCGAAGGCT
>CAZZVG010000687.1:0-4380 GCA_964657295.1 Iningainema sp.
GTAATGATCGTCTGGGTAGCCAGCATTGGCAATTTGCGGGAAAGTTATCGTAGCCGCCGTACCCAATGTACTTAGCAAAATAGCTAGAACTAAGCGCTTCATGTTATAGCCTCCTCAAAGTAGGCTGAGGTTGTATTCTTAGTTTGATACTTAGTTGTATCTTCATAAAGATATATAATAATTATAATTTATTTCGTGAGCTATAACATCTGGCGAAGTTTAAGAGGAGTGTTAGTATATAGCTATTAGCAGTCAGCGATCCAGTATTGGACGAATGTGAACCGAGGTGGCAGACATGGGAAAACGGGAACATCAACTTCTCAAATCTTGTCTACATTAACCTTTTCATGCATAAGATATAAATAGGTTATTTTGAGAAAATGCAAATCGAATTATGAAATGCTTAACTCTAGCCTTAGTCGTACTGGGTGCGATCGCTGTGACTTATCCAGCTTCTGCTGATCAGAGCAATCTTTCTCAACTCGAAACTGCTAGTGGTCATGCTGGGAATTTAGTAACTCAGCCAGTGACAATTAATACTCAAGTAGATCCTGTTGATCAAAAGCATCAGCTCGAAGTCATTTCTAACTCAATTCCATCAGTTCACCGTCAACCATCTCAATCAATCAGCCCACTTGACTTGATCAAAAATCCATCTGCGACTGTCAAGCGTTTTTTTCAGCAACAGCCGAACCAGACACATCAACAAATAGATCCCTTGGATGTTTCCAAGAAACCTCCACTTGATTCTTTTTCTCGTGGATCAATTAGTATACCTGTTGCTAACTTCTGAGATTCTATACGTAGTAGTAAAAAGTAAAATTCGACTCTCAGTGAAGGAATCCGTACCACAGTTAGTACGGTTCTAAGTGCTGCCAAAATCGTCATTAGTACTACGGCGATCGCTTAATTGTTGACGCTCTCCACAGAAGACAGCCACGGAGATTCAGCTATGATTTTGGTCAACAATTCCCGATCACGCTTAGTTCCCCGGCGATCGCACGTTTGCCACGAGGGCGTACTGATATCTCCGTGGCGGCAGCTTTCATCTCTGGGCTAAAGCCACAGGGTTTTCAGCATTTCCTTTATAATCGTCATATGCTTATATGCTGCTGAGTGTTGGTTGTAAGTTGTCGTACCAAACGACAATTAACTCTCAACCATCAACTGATACATTTATCAAGAGTAACGGACTATAAAATAGATATTACGCATTCATAATATTTTACGCATGAAAGATTTTAGAGACTGTTGAGATCTGCTCGCTTACTCCACGCTCATCCCATCGTGTTTGACAACAAAACTGAAAATCCAACGACAGGAAACCTTAATGCTGAAATCCTCACAACGCTTCTCGCTGCTCCAAGTTGCCTTGATAAGTGGAGCGATCGCTACGACTTCAACAATGTCATTCTTGGGTGCTATTGGGTGTCGATCCGTTCATGCCGAGTTACACGATAGTCCAAAAGCAATAGTCGATGAAGCATGGCAAGTTGTTAACCGTGAGTATGTCGATGGTACATTTAATCACACAAACTGGCAAGCCACTAGACAGAGCCTACTGAACCAGAACTATACGTCCAAGGAACAAGCTTACGTCGCTATCCGAACAGCTTTAAAACAACTGGGAGATCCCTACACACGGTTTCTTGATCCTAAAGATTACCAATCGCTAAGTGAGGAATCAATTGTTGGGCAATTATCTGGAATTGGAATTCAACTGGGACAAAACCCCAAAACTCAGCAACTGACTATTGTGGATACAACAGAAAACTCTCCAGCGCTGAAAGCGGGTTTGAAAGCTGGAGATCGGATTTTGGCAATTGATGGTAAATCAAGTCTGGGAATGAAATTGGAGGATGCATCCAAACTCATTCGTGGGAAAGTAGGGACATCAGTAGTTCTACAGATTGCGCGTTCTGGGCAGAGCAACTTTAACGTGAAAATCGCTCGGGCTAATATTGATGTGCCAAAGGTGAGTTACACCCTCAAGCAGGAAAACTCGAAGCGCGTTGGCTATATTCGTTTAGCTGAGTTTAGTGCCGCAGCACCCCAGCAAATGCGTCGGGCAATCAAAAATCTGACTCAAAAGCAAGTTGATGGATTTGTGTTGGATCTTCGGGGTAATCCAGGCGGAGTATTGGGTTCGAGTGTTGAGATTGCACGGATGTGGCTGCAAAATGGTGGTATAGTTCAGACAGTAGATCGTGCAGGTGGTAGAGAGGAGATCAAAGCTAATAAAACAGCGTTGACTCAAAAACCTTTAGTCGTTTTGGTCGATGGCAATTCGGCAAGTGCTAGTGAAATTCTCTCTGGTGCACTTAAAGATAATAAAAGAGCAGTGCTTGTAGGCACGAAAACTTTTGGCAAAGGATTAGTTCAACAGGTTAATGAGCTATCAGATGGTTCCGCATTGGCAGTCACCATCGAACATTACTACACACCAAATGGAACGGATATTCACCACAAGGGAATCCAGCCTGATGTCCAAATAGATTTAACACAAGCCCAGTTACGTTACTTAGCAACAAACCCAGCATTAATTGGTACTCGATCCGATCCTCAGTATGCACGAGCGATCGCTGTTTTGTCTAGCAGAAATTTTGCCAAACTACTGGGAAATCGAATCTCGTGACAGAACTTGGGGCAGAAACTCCATCCCCCTTCTCATAAAAGAGTGATCGCTCGACTGCAATAGACATCAGTGAGAATCTTTGGTAGGGGATGAGCGGTGCTTTACTCGCCCCTACCAAAGATTCTCACGATTACATTATTCTTTTTGAGCCAACACCGCGCTCTAAAGAGACGCGGATTCAGGCTAGAAGGTGTAGAGACGCGAATTTGCTTGTCTCTACAAAGGCTGCAAATAAAATAAACTTTTTTAGCGATCAATGAGTCGCGCAGAGTTACGTCTTTCGTTCCAGACACAAGCTATTCTACGTACTCTTCCGTCACGCCGATTCCGAATCTGGTAGAGATAACTATATCTCTCACCCCCGCCATATCGATTGTTAACTCTGCCACTTGAAGAACCAACTACCGCATAACCATTGTCTCTAATCAGATTATTACAAGTAATCTCGCCATTTGCAGCATCAACAGGAAGTGTAGGGATCATACCCAGGGAAAGGGCAACAGAGCTAACTACAGTTATTAAAGCTTTTATCCGTTTCATGGCTTTATTAGAAAAATCTAAAATTCAATACCTTGATAACGTAAATTGCGAGTCATATAAATCAGTCATAGGGTATAATAGGTAGAACAATTACCAATTCCCTTTTTGTCAATTCACACGCATCACAAGGTTGTCAACTGTTTGCAGGTCTTTATCCAAATATTCTCAAGCCTCAATACCGAAAATACGGATATATTTGGGGAGTTTACGTTGAACCCAGACACCGCAGACAAGGAATTGCTAAGCAACTTACGAGTATGGCGATTGAGTATTTGAAAGCGATCGCTTGTACCCGAGTAGTTCTCAACGCGTCTCCATTAGGCAAACAACTCTACGAAAGTCTGGGTTTCAACCAAAGCAATGCTATGCAACTGGATTTAATGTAAGATGATTTTCGCAGATATCCATACTTAATGAAGATAATTTAAGAAACTTTACAATTATGAATTCGGCAACAATTTTGTCAGTTTTGTGAACTTTACGTCAACAATATAAAGAATCAGTAGAATTACGATTGGTTATACCTTTATTATTTCTTTATGCTTTTAGGTAAGTAGTAATTGCAAAAAGAATATGTTGATTCAAGAAAAAACTAAGTTAGAATCAGTACACGAAGAAGTTAAATTTTTACACACCCTCAAGGTAGAAAATACTCAAGACGGGCTGGCTTATGCACTAAAAGCAATATGCGAGTTTGCCAGGTGGGATTACGGTGAAGCTTGGGTACCCTCTGAAGAAGGTACAGTTTTGGAAATTAGTCCAGTTTGGTATGTCAATACCTCTATTGACAGTGCAACTGCCAATACCTTGGAGCTTTTTCGCTTTTGTAGCGAAGGATTTGTGATGCCTCCAAACGTTGGCTTACCAGGAAGAGTTTGGTTATCCCAGCAAGCGGAATGGATTCCCAACTTATCTACCCAGTCAGAAGGCTATTTTCTCCGCAACAAAATTGCTAAAGCTTGCGGTGTTAAAACTGGGTTAGGTATTCCGCTCTTTATTAATAATGAATTTAAAGCAGTCATTACTTTTTTTAAAACCCTTTAATAATTACCAATTGACGTTTGACAACGGACACTCGTACTGCCCTAACTAGTTAGCTTTAGAGCGTACCGACTTACTTACGCAAATAGGATTAGTATATAACATTTAGTCCAGTTGAACACTTATATTAATGTTTGTAGTTGCGCTTTAGCGCTCTCATACTG
>CAZZVG010000688.1:0-3171 GCA_964657295.1 Iningainema sp.
CTATTCCACCAAGTTGAAAAGAGCTTGTGTTGATTGTTGAAAGTGTAGGAACAAATCTATTTTCAAGTGGCGTGCAGCTGGTTGGCAGTGTTGCGATTACTTCATTAGCCGTTGGGGTTCCACTTCTTGCTAATAGCCCTTTGATTTCAATTAATCCTGAGGCGTGTTTGCGATATGCAGCAACAGCATTACCACTCCCAAAACTACTCCAGTTTGTAGAAAGAGTGAAAGGTGTCCACGCCAAGGTAGGAATATCATCTCGGACATTTGATGGAGTGGAATTCGTGAAATTTATACTGACTGACATTTAAAACCTCCACCAATTGGTACCATCGAAAATAAACACGCCAGCGTTGTATTGGGTCAGCAAGATGCTTGTTACACCGTTGATAGTTTTCGTCCCCGTTGCAGACACGACATTTACAGTGGTTAGCAATGTCCCATCAATACGCATGATCCTGTACGGCTTGCCTTTGTAAACTGCGGCTAAAGCGGGTAACGTCAGCACCAGGGAGCCACTACTTGCGTTGGCAGTAATTGAGTAATCTCCAAGAGTAGCTATGTAATTGGCGGTTATGGATTGAAATGCGCCATTCATGCCATTAATTTGAAAATTAGCGGCAGTCGTCCCTGTTGAATCATCCTTTGGCATTAGGGATTGCTAGGAATTGAATAGTTAATCAGGATTCGCCCACTCCCTGCCGTAGCACCGTTAGACGCGTATGTTCCAATCATTTGAATTGCGCTAGCATTTGGCGCAACTGATGGGTTGACTGTATATGACTTTTCTCCTGCTGGGTCTGTTAGATCAACTTGCTTAGTAGTCATAAATAAAGACGTATTACCAGCGATTCCGATGGCAAGTGTAGGCGGAGAGCCTGCCGTGTATCCTACCCAAGGTACGTCAACAAATACGGTAATTTGTTTTGCGATCGCTCCCACGGGCAACGCAACTAAATTTATTTGACTCGCTGAATTGAAACTTATTGCGTAAGTTTTATCCTCAGATCTATCGGTTATCCCCGGCATCGCTACATAATCCCATGTGTCCCCTGTGTCGGTCGCAACAACCACGTATCCGGGAACTGAGGGGCGTGCTGGCACCGTAATCGTCTTTGCTGCGGTCTGTCCTGTTGCTGGGGCAGCGATCGCGCACGTCCAATCAGAACCGCTATTAGCCGCAGCCGAATTTAGAACTAAGGTTTTTCCGCTGTTATTCAACTGCGAAGTCGTGACCGGGACATCTGCGGTATCGCCAGAATTTCTAAAAGCGAATCCAGTAATAACCCCAGCAGCGTTGCTCAAGATCTTAAGAAATGGTCCTTGAATAGTTATCCGGAAATATTTAGAACTTGTTCCAATAGCATCAGTAAAACCACCCATATCATGCCTCCAATAAATAAACAAACCCACTTCCAGTTGTTGCAGTGCCAGGGATTAAATAAATATAAATATCTGTTGCATTTTCATAAAAGTACCCAGGATAACCTTGATAGGTTTGTGGCTGATCAAGACTTGTCAAATTATACAAACTTTGATTGTTATTAACGTCTCCAACAGATAAACTCCATCCGTTGCCGTCAAACGGATTATCTATTCCGGTCATGATTTGGATTATCCTGCTATTTCCTCTAGTTCGATACAATTTCAAAGGAGATACTGCTTTATAGTCAAAGTTGACGACATTCTGAATCATTTGCTGTGCATCAATTTTTATGGTGGGTATGTTCCCATTAACCATGGAAAATGAAATGCTCGTTCCCATTATCCTAACGTCGCAAATAACAACGAAGTTCCAGTGGCATCATACGCGATCGCCCCAATAGTATCAGATGTCCCTTCGACAGACCAATTAACGGATGCACCTGGAGGAAAACTAACCCCTTTAACCAATCCTGCACTGGTTCCAGCATTGTATACAGCTACTGACTGATATCCAGATGGAATAGTCCCTGAATCGGTCTTGAAAAACAAATTGGGGGTTCTTTGTGCTCCGCCAGATCCCGTTCCTCCATTAATTAATGATGTAACCTCTGCAAATGCGATCGCCTGCGCTAATACACTTTCGTCATAAACTGTTTTAAACCCAGGCAATCCTTGATATTGAGACGGAATATTTGACATTTTCAACCAAACTTTTTAACTTAAATTTTAACGCAAATTTGTGACGGGCTTTTCGATTTGTCGTCCACTTTTATCTCTGGGACAAAAAAAGGCATTGGCGCACGCGAACTAAAATAAAATTCGATTAAATTTATCTATTTTCAGAAGAAATAATGCCACCGCTGGCGATCGCTGTCAACTTCCAATCCATGCATAAGTTCCGGCGAACGTCTTACCAGAATCACTAGAGTTAAAAGTCACAGTTCCGTTAGCAGCTACATTTATCTCTCCAGGACCAGGACTTGTGCCCGTTGTGTAAATGTTTGCGATCGCCACTCCATTCAAAGTAAAGGCAGCCAAATCCTTAATTGAGTCAGTCTCAATTTGATAAAATGTCGGATCGCTAGCAGCAGGAAGAGTGTAAGTCAATCCTGATGGCACAATTACTCCCGATGGCACGGAAACATCAAAGTAAACTGGACGGGTGTAATAAAAGTTTTCAAAGTAAATCGTCGTCGCTGGATCTTTCCATGTTCCGTTACAAATGCCTTGAGTGTAAAAATCACCTGCTTGGAAATAAGGTGCATTTGCTCCTTTTACCCAGGCAATCGATAACCCTTCAATTAACGCTTGGGCATCAGTGTGAGTCGATTTAGTTCCAGAGCTTGCGATCGCCCAAGCACTTCCATTCCAACCATAATTATCGTAGCAATAGCTATTGTCTGTAAATAATTGCCTTAGGGCATTGCTCATCACAACAATTCCTCCTTGCATATGAAGAACTGAAGCAAAGGAAGGTAACTGAGAATAACTGTTTTGAGAATTGTTTGATGTATCTACGATTGAATTATAAGAAATCAAATAATTTTTATAAAAACTAATCTTATAAAGATTGTTGTTTCCCCAAACACTGTGAGTGATCGACTGCGTGGGAACGGGTGCTGAATTAAATACGTTTGTTGTCCCGAAGGCAAATCTAAGTCCGTTGGCAGCCCAAAAGCCACCAACATCCGAAACGTCGAAAGACGCTGCCCATTGATAAAGACTTGGGCTTTCGTAAGCTAAAGA
>CAZZVG010000688.1:3271-4364 GCA_964657295.1 Iningainema sp.
TCCCAGTTCTGATACGCTCCACTCGTCAAGTCCAACAACGTTACCCCAGATTGGTCGTATTGAACTATCTGAGTATTTGACCAACGTAGTAGGTCATTATCCTCGTATCTCCAACCATGCATCCCTGCAGCTGCTGGTGTGTTGGGATTGCGGAAAGGGCAGATGACTTGGCGATCGCTGTAAGTATTCCCATTAAAACCTAGATGTAGTCGCTTCGAGAATTGGTAAGAAGCAGATCCGATATCTCCCCCAGTCACAATAGTAAATTTGTACAATTCTGGCCATCGACCAGTCCAAGTTCCGCTTGTTGTTGGGTAACTACTCCCAATAGCTGCATTGCTTGAATCTAGAAATGGGACTTGAGAACCTGCACGGTGAGTCCATACCTTTTGAAAAGGAGGTTGAAAAACAGATTTACTTGGATCGACGTTTACAACTTTTGGCTTATATCTTGAGATTCTGTAAACCGAGCCAGCCGATTCAGTGTAGGGAGTAATAAAATTAGTTCCCGGCGCAGCCGCACTTGAAAGCCCAGTAAGCATTGAATTGAAAATCAACCCAATATATTCATCCGTTGCGCCAGAAACACCAGATTGTTGAATTTGGAAGAGAGCAGATTCTTTAAATTTGTAATGAGAATTGACTGGTCCATTATTATTCCATTGTCTTGCTAAAGGTTGTGTTGTAATAACTTCTTGGTTTTGTTGAATATCTATATAAGGTTGGGAAGGAACGTCGCAGTAGGAGGTTCCTAAGACAGAGTGAAAGCATTGCTTGATGCCGAAAAGAGTTCCTCCATAATCTCTGGTAAACCTAGCGGAAAGCCTTTGCCCGTTAGTATTTTCGACTTGAATCTGATAATAAATATTCAAGATTTGAAACGCATCTTGAGTACACGGAATAGTAAGAAGAGTGCGACATAAATATTTGCTTCCAGCAGCAATACCAACACTATTAAAAGTTCTCGGGATTGTTACCGCATCTATTCGATTTTGAATTTCTCCAAAATTAGGAGTCACAGACTCATACCAAACTGGAGAGGTAATACCGGACGCAACATAACCTCTTGCTAGCTCTCCTGTGGGGTTGGGGT
>CAZZVG010000689.1:0-1836 GCA_964657295.1 Iningainema sp.
CTGGCAAGAAAGTTTTCTTTCACGAAGACTTGAATCTTCGTGGTTTAACTAAGCGCAACAAATCCAAGAAAGATGATGATGGAAAGTTTCTACCAAACGGACAAGCGGCAAAATCAGGATTAAACAAATCTTGGTTGGATGCTGGTTTCGGTCAATTCTTCACTACACTGGACTACATAGCCGCAAAAGCTGGAGCAGTTGTAGTGAAGGTAAACCCTGCGTACACTTCGCAATTATTGGCATACCGTGACGAGTTCATCTTTACGGATTGCTCAATCAGGGAATACTTTGACCTTCAAGAACTGCTTAACGTGGATCGAGACATTAATGCCTCAATAAACGTTAAGCGAGTAGGGCTGGGACTGTTCCCTACTATAAAAAGCCGGAAAGGGAAACTAGTAATTACTACTAGTGCGACAGCTAGTACCTTGAAGGAAGTTCTGGCAGTTCTGCGTAAGCTAGGCACAGCGTCTAAAAACTGTGTTAATGGGATGCCAGAAGCCCACACTCTGTCGAAGACGAGTGTGCGGTAGTTCACTCAATATGGAGAATAAATGAGAGGTACAAGCTACATTGTTGCGCCCGACCAAAAGGCAAGCAAGCAACTGCCGACACTGCAACGCTTTTTGCAGTATCTGCGACCCTATGGCAAAGAAGTTCCGATTGCATTAGGTTTTGTTATCATCAGTGCAACGACTCAGGCACTTGGTCCTTTCCTCATCGGCTGGTCAATTGATCATGTGATTGTTCAGAGGAATCTGCCGGGACTAATGATGTTGTTGGGTTTCTTGGGGATTGTCTACATGGTAGGTATCCAGACAATCCGGGGACAGATTCTTCGTGTGAGCTGGATTATACAGCGTGTACTTGCCCAACTACGTCAAGATATTTTCACAAAAATACAAAGCCTTCCTCTCAGCTTCTTTGACCGTAGCGAAGCTGGGGATTTAATGAGCCGCCTGCTGAATGATGTGAATACCGTAGATCAGGCATTTGGACGGACAGTCGCACAAATGCTGGGCAACCTGTTCAGTTTGCTTGCGATTATCGTGGCGATGCTCTCGATCAACCTCCATCTAGGTTTGGTGAGCAATTTGTTTGTGCCACTGATGATTTTGACCACTAACTTATTTGCCCGTTGGGCAAGAACTAGATTTCGTGTTACTCGTCAGACGATTAGTCAGCTTTCTACCAAGTTGGAGGAGGACATTGGAAGTGTTCGTGAAGCACAAGCATTCAATCGGGTACATGTCAACATTAAAGAGTTCAACAACTTAAATGCCGCCAACCGTATTGCCAATGTCCAAGCAGTGGCAGTTACCGCAGCGTTTTTACCTTCTATTGATTTTCTCAATACACTGGCGACGGCAGGAGTATTAGCTTACGGTGGCTATCTAGCCGTCATGGGGGCAGCGACCGTGGGAACAGTCACCGCCTTTTTACTGTATGTCCAGCAGTTTTTCCGACCCATCCAACTTATTAGCCAGTTTTACACGCAAGCACAGTCTGCATTAGCTGGATTAGAGCGTATCTTCCAACTGTTGGATGAGCCTTCGCAACTTCAAGACGCACCCGATGCTGTAGAAATGCCTCCGCTCAAGGGCGAGGTGAGTTTTGAGAATGTCACTTTTGGTTATAATCCTCATCAGCTGATTCTCAAAGAAGTGAATCTTCATGCCAAGCCAGGGCAGATGATTGCTTTGGTGGGTCCGACTGGGTCAGGCAAAAGTACGATTATTAACTTGATTCTGCGCTTTTATGATGTGTTTGCTGGTGCAGTCAAAGTGGATGGTATTGATGTCCGTAGCGTGACTCAAGCGAGTTTGCGTCGTCAAA
>CAZZVG010000689.1:1936-4362 GCA_964657295.1 Iningainema sp.
AAAGTGGATGGTATTGATGTCCGTAGCGTGACTCAAGCGAGTTTGCGTCGTCAAATTGGCATCGTTCTCCAAGATAATATCCTGTTTAGCGGCACAGTTGCCGAAAATATTGCCTTTGGTTATCCGCAAGCGACGCCAGCCGAAATCGAAGCTGCTGCTAAGGTTGCTAATGTCCATGAATTTATCACCACCATGGAACAGGGCTACGCTACTCGCTTAGGTGAACGGGGGACAACCCTCAGCCAAGGTCAGCGACAGTTAATTAGTATCGCCCGTGCAGTTTTGGTACAGCCTCGGATTCTGATTCTGGATGAAGCGACTAGCAGTATCGACACCCGCACTGAAGCGCTGGTGCAAGAAGCGATCGCCCGATTGCTAGAAGGTCGCACCAGCTTCGTTATTGCCCACCGCCTGAGTACAGTCACCAAGGCAGATCAAGTATTAGTTGTTCAGCAAGGTCAAATCGTCGAGCAAGGTACTCACTCTGAATTAGTCGCACAACAAGGAGTCTACGCAAACCTTTACGCCCTCCAGTTCAGTACACCTACCGTTCACTGAAATCTAGGGCAACGGATTATGAGCGCGGATGTAGCGGATGCTCGATCTTGTCGTCCCACACTTCAATCATCCGTTACATCAGTTATGTCATCCGTTGCCCAACTGTATTCAGCAGCACAACCATTTGTTATCTAAACTCTGGCTTTTGGAAGTGATTCTACCAATGCAGCACAAATAACATCGTGAGTACAGACAGATTTTTTCAATGGTAATTGGCAGCCGACCATAAGGCGTGTGGCGGCAAATTAAGGAAACGCTCATATGAAAACGGATTACCTGATCGTAGGTAGTGGCTTGTCCGCATTGGTCTTTGGATCTCTGATGGCAAAATCCGGGAAAAAAGTTCAAGTCTTGGAAGCCCATGAGTATCCAGGTGGTTTTGGTCACACCTTTACAATGGCAAAAAAATATAAGTTCAACGCCCAGCTTCATTATGTTTGGGATTGTGGTGAAGGACACACTGTGAATCTGGTTCTGAAAAAACTGAACTTAGACAGAGAAGTGACGTTTAATCGGTACGATCCTGACGGTTTCGATCATATGAGAATGCCGGGTTACTCACTGGACATTCCCTCGGAATCCCAGGAGTTAATCCGGCGGCTGTCTTTACTTTTTCCCCAAGATGCCGATCGGATTCGTAAATTTGTTCTCGAAGTGCGTCATACCAGTGAGGGATTAAAGAAATTATCACCCCCAGTAAATCTTTCTGAATTATTCAAACATCTCGGTGAAGTGTCCTGTGCTGTTATGTATTTGAACAGTACGCTTCAGGATGTTTTCGACAAGTTCAACCTGCCTAAAGAGGCGCAAACGCTTTTAGCGCTGCAATGGCCTGATTTTTTGTTGCCCCCGGATCAACTCTCTTTTTACGCTTGGGTAATTTTGTTCACTGGATATCAACAAGGCGCTTTTTACCCCACACAGCATTTTGAGCATGCGATCAATTCATTAGTCAAGGTCATTGAGGAGAATGGAGGCGAGGTTCTTCTCAATCTGGAAGTCACTAATTTTACAGTCAAAAACAAAACCGTAACTGGAGTCCAGGCGATCAACCAAATTACGCATCAAACTCGTGAATTCACCGCAGAAAAAATTATCTGCAATATGGACCCTCAAAAAGCTGCCCACACGATCGGAGCAGAAAACTTCTCTAGGACGGTACGCAAGAAGCTCAATTATGAGTATTCTCCCTCCAATTATATGGTCTACTGCGTTGTGAAGGATATTGATCTCCGAGACTATGGATTTGGGAAATGGAATACCTTTCATACGGGTCATCGGGATTTGAATGAAGCCTTTTATCAGATGTATGAAAAACATGACTTTTCAAATCCCAGTTTTGCCATTACCACACCCACTTTAATGACAGAAGATCAGCGTGACTGTCCAGAAGGATGTCAAATTGTCGAGTTCTTGACTGTTGCTAATTATGATTATTTTAAAGAACTGAAAGAAACCAATCCAAAGGCTTATAGAGACAAAAAAGAGGAAATCCTCGATTCCATATTAGACGTGGTTGAAAAAAACTACATTCCGAATTTTAGAAAATACCTTGTCTTTCAAATCACCGGCAGTCCCACAACGAATGAGCGGTATTGCTGGTGTCCACGCGGTAATTCCTATGGTTCCAATCTGACGCCTCGCAATATGGGAATTGGCAGGCTGAATTACAACACATCTTTAAAGAATTTCTATTTTTGTAATGCCTCATCCGGCTACCCAGGGTTTGCCGCTACTTTTTGGACTGGGGCAATTTTATATCAAACATTGTCGGGAGATTTGATTTTGTAACCATTCGCCGGTCTGAAGACAATACTGTTCAGATAAGGCTTGATCCCCCCTAGCCCCCCTTAAAAAGGGGGGAACAA
>CAZZVG010000690.1:0-4360 GCA_964657295.1 Iningainema sp.
TGAGGTTGGCATTTTTCAAATTAGCATTGCTGAGGTTAGCATGAACAAGCTGAGCATCACAAAGATTGCTATTCTGGAGGTTAGCATTGTTAAGGTCAGCACCACTCAGGTTTGTGCCGCCAAGGTATATGTCACTAAGATCTGTACCTGCCAAATCTACATTCTGAGAGTTAGCCGCGAACAATTCTGAAGTGTTATTCTCTTGTAGTATTAACTGCTTCAGTAACGTAAATTTACTTACGGGTGGCTGTACTGCGTCAATTTCTACATTGTTTAAACCTACACTATTGAGATTGCTTCCGGTTGAACTTTTAGCTACATAAGTTTTTATAAGCTGTTGAGACTCCCTTGAGAGACGAATTTTTTCATTGCAAACAATAAATAAAGTCCCCAAGCAAAAGATGAAACCAATCAAAAAACTAGACGGTTTACCTTTTGTCAATAGCAGCATGACTGTAAAGCCCAAAACAACCAGAGTTGTTTGCTTAACTAGCAAAACAAGTCCAGCTTTGGTGGCAACAGTCGATAAACTTATCTTTTTACGGTTAGCTACGGTCATGCCTAATAAAAATCCTTTCCTGATACTAAAATGCTCGCAATGGCTAACATTTCGTCTAGCGGTATTATGGCTACTAATGCAGTGCACGGGCTTTCAAGATTGCGATCGCCCGTATTAAAATACAAATCAGTTAGATATTTTCATCACCAGTCATTATAATGAAACGCAATTCGAGCATTAACGTAGTGGTTTCTTGTTGAGCTAAACCTTTTTGAGGATATAGGCATAAACAGCTAGAGGGTCAGCGATCCGCTCCCATTGTGCTAAAAAATACGTAGTACTGCACACCCAATACTTCTAACAGGTAAAGATGAAAATAAGAGAATTCATTATCCATTACTTCCTTGCCTGATTAAGTCTGGCTCGTTACAATCTAAAAGTTTTGGTTTTTTAGATGATCTGGATTGAGGTTGCACTTTCTTCACTTTGAGACAGTTATAAATCATTTGCCGCAAAAACAAAGGAGCGATGAATACCCTTTCAAGTCCAGAGCTAGACATACATACTTAATATAGTAACATTCATTACCATGTTTATGGAAACTTCATGGGAATTTTACTTAAGAATTACTACAGCAATCCTCCACCTATCTCTACTAAATTGGCGTAAAAACTACTAAGCTGATAGATAGCGCGTTAAAACAAGGCAGTCTGATTAACAGTGAGTCAGCACTCTTAGTAGGGTTTGCCCAATCCAGGCGACTGAAACCCCAGAGGGATTCCGTTGCTCAGAACTGCCCGCTTCATTTTTCTGTTCGCGAAAACGGACAACCGATTAGCGAAGCATCAAAGGACAAATGCTTCTATCCGGAAGACGAACACCTCCACGAGGCGCTCGATCTGTTTTGTTGTTGAAAGCGACATCAGTAAAAGCATTTTGAGGCGCTCAAGTCGTCGTTTTTAATCAGGAACTTTGTCGGTTGTCGATTTTTGTCCGGAATCCTCACCCAACTGCTGGCTAACTACACTGTAACCAAATTATGTTTGATGCACTTGCTGACCGTTTAGAAGCTACCTGGAAGAAACTGCGGGGCCAGGATAAAATTTCCCAATCCAACATTCAAGAAGCTTTGCGGGAAGTGCGCCGCGCCCTGTTGGAAGCAGATGTCAATCTCCAGGTTGTCAAAGATTTTATTGCTGAAGTTGAAACCAAAGCGATGGGATCTGAAGTAGTAACTGGTGTGAAACCCGACCAACAGTTCATCAAAATTGTTTACGATGAACTTGTACAGGTAATGGGAACTGTGAATGTTCCTCTCGCTGAAGCTAAACAGCCCCCCACTATAGTTCTGATGGCTGGATTGCAGGGTACTGGAAAAACGACTGCTACTGCCAAACTAGCTTTACATTTACGTAAATTAAATCTTAGCTGCTTGATGGTCGCAACAGATGTGTATCGCCCAGCGGCGATCGATCAACTTGTGATGTTAGGTAAACAAACTAACGTGCCAGTATTTTCTCTGGGAACCGATGCAGATCCAGTAGAAATTGCGCGACAAGGTGTTGAACGCGGTAGAGAGGAAAATGTCAACGTTGTCATCATTGATACTGCGGGACGCCTGCAAATTGACGAAGACATGATGGGGGAATTAGCCCGGATAAAAGAAACCGTCCAACCACACGAAACACTCTTGGTGGTTGATGCCATGACCGGTCAAGAAGCGGCAAATCTTACCCGCACTTTCCACGACCAGATCGGCATTACTGGAGCTATTCTCACCAAAATGGATGGTGACAGTCGTGGTGGTGCGGCTTTGTCAGTGCGGCGAATTTCCGGAGCACCGATTAAGTTTGTTGGTGTAGGCGAAAAAGTTGAAGCTTTACAACCTTTTTATCCCGAACGGATGGCTTCGCGGATTTTGGGTATGGGTGATGTTCTGACTTTAGTAGAAAAAGCCCAAGAAGAATTTGATCTTGCTGATGCGGAGAGAATGCAGGAGAAAATCCTGCAGGCAAAGTTTGACTTCACCGACTTTCTCAAGCAGTTGCGCCTGTTAAAGAACATGGGATCGCTGGGAGGCATTATGAAAATGATCCCAGGCATGAATAAAATGACAGATGACCAACTCAAGCAAGGAGAAACTCAGCTCAAGCGCTGCGAAGCAATGATTAATTCCATGACTGCTTCAGAGCGCAAAAATCCAGATTTACTAGCAAGTTCTCCCAATCGACGGCGACGGATCGCTTCTGGATCTGGCTATCGGGAAACCGATGTTAGTAAACTAGTGGGTGATTTCCAAAAAATGCGCGGTCTCATGCAGCAAATGGGTCAAGGTGGCTTGCCAGGTATGCCAGGAATGTTTGGTGGTTTGGGTGATTCGCCAGCTCTTGGCTCCAATCGTCAAACCGCTCCAGGATGGCGTGGTTATCCCGGCGGTGCCAGCACAAACAAAAAGCCAAAAAAAGACAAAAAAAAGAAAGGCTTCGGTACACTGTAATAAGCAGTTAGTGATTGATAATTAATGGTTAGTAGGGGAGGGAATGACCACGATTTTTCGTTTTTACTGACAAGTTATTTGATTAAACCCGTCCCTACTAACAAATACCCAGCAAATAATCCGGCTTGAGTGCTACAATAAACATTTTAGCATCCAGTAACTGCAAATCTGAACCCCGAAAATTAGGAGCAATGATTTCTCAACTATGATTAAACTGCGCTTAAAGCGATACGGAAAAAAGCGGGAACCAAGCTACCGTATCATCGCTATTAACAGCCTGACTCGGCGAGATGGTCGTCCCCTAGAAGAATTAGGATTCTACAACCCCAGAACCGATGAAGTGCGACTGGATGTTCCCAGCATCGTCAAACGACTACAACAAGGTGCTCAACCGACTGATACCGTGCGTCGCATCTTGGTAAAAGCTAATGTTTTTGAACAGGTCAGTGCAAAAGCCGCATCATAAAGTAGGAACAAAATCCCCAACAACCAGTCCAGATTACGCTGAACTGGTAAAATTTCTGACTCAGCCGTTTTTAGATTCTCCTGGGTCACTGAAAGTTGATTGTGAAATTTCTCAGACTGGTCAACGAGCTTGGATTCGGGTAGCCTTTGATGACACGGATAAAGGTAAAGTGTTTGGCAGGGGTGGACGCAATATTCAAGCAATTCGTGCTGTGCTTGCGGCAGCAGCTGACGCTGCTGGGCACTCTGTCTATCTAGATATCTACGGCAGTGCTTCTGCTAATCGAGAAGAAATGTCTTTTGACGAAGATCGAGAAGAACCAACACCACCAAGGACGAGAGAAAAACGTGGAGATGGACCTAGTAAACCTGTTGCGAAACCTCGGTTTCGCTCTAGTTGAACTCATTGTCTGGGAGATCCACGTTGAACTGAAGGTTGAGTAGAGCTAAATCGGAGTAATCCGGTGTCAGTCAGATATAAACGTCCTGTAATAGGGCTGCTGATTGACTGCTAAGCCAGAAAAAGTCTTGAAATAGAGACTACGTTTGAAGGGTCAAAACCACGCGGAAGATTAGCTAGATCTCGCGCGGTTAGAAGAGGAACATTGCCAGTTAGCGTGGCGAAACACCGACTTCAGTGCCAAGCCCTTTGAACATTTTCAAAGCAAACTAAACCCCGCACACAGGTGTGGAGAAATCCAAAATGTAGTTCGGAGTCTTGGTTAACTCCCAAAGACTCCGAATTACTCCAATATTCAGCTATCTAGTAATATGACGTTGCATAGAGTGCGTGATGAATTGATATTTTTAACTAAGGATCAAGGTCGATTCTTCGCGACGGCAGTCGCTACAACGGGGGGAACCCCAACGCTCCTATGCCTGCACTGCCTTCGGTCTTC
>CAZZVG010000691.1:0-4359 GCA_964657295.1 Iningainema sp.
TTCCCCGAAGGGGCTGACTGCTTATGACGCCGGAAAATATTTTGGAACTTGCTAAACAGGGAAATGTAGAAGCTATTGCATCTTTATTGAACCTTTCTCTACAATCAAAAGATGTCACAGTAGAAGCGATGCTTCAGGATGATTGCTTGCATCTCTGGCTAAAATCCAGTCAAGTTCTAGATCGACAACCTTTGGTTACTTTTCTCCTTAAGGAAATGAAAAACTTAGGGGCTAAGCAAATTAAAAAGGTTAAAGTTTATGGACAACGTATAAGTGAGGTTTATCCAGATTGGATTGAAGAGTTTAAATTAGGAGAAATACAACCATTTAATTTAGAAGTCAATAAGCTAGAGAAACCAGATATTTCTCATCTAGAAAATCAGAAAAAGCAGTCTAACATCAAGCAGCTTGCTGATCAGGGTAATGTAGCTGCAATTACAACCATTATAAACCAATCCATACAGCAGGACAATATTACTGTAAAAGTGAGCCTGAAAAACAATTGCTTACAGATTATACTAGAGTCAGTACAGGTTCCAGATAAAACAATTTCAGTACCAACGATCTATCGAGAATTGCTCGGGTTGAAACTTGAATTTGTTAAGAATGTCTTGGTTTACGGGCGCAAGAGCGGAGAGGAATTTCCTGATTGGTTTCAAGAATTTGAATTTAGTCATCAAAGTAATATTACGCAAGTCTCAACAGTAAAACAGCAATCGCAAAGCTCAGTATTTTTAGCAACTTTACGGAAATTCAAGTTCTCCTCTGTTGTCCCATATAAAGATGCTCTTAGTTCCGAGTTGTATAATAGTAATACTGTTAGACTGCTACTGTATTTTGGTCTGTTTCCTCTGGTGGTAAGATTTATTGCGATGACGGGGGGTCTTGAGCAAATATCTTGGATATTAGGGATTTACTATTGTTCAATCTGGGGAGTAGTGCTATATAATTTACTCAAGCCTGCACAGTTTTCGTGGGTTAATACGCTCAAATGTGTTTTATTCACTTCTTTTGTAGGCATTCCACTACTTTTGGTTGTTCAAACAGTTCCCCCCTTCAGCATTCTTTACACTGTAGCTCATGATGAAGGGTTGATTCCACGTATCATTGGCTTTGTGCTGGGAGTCGGTGTATTGGAGGAATCATGTAAGGCAATGCCAGTTTATCTATTTCTGCTACGCCCTGGTAAATTAAAAGATCCCCTCACTGCAGCTTTTTATGGATCTGTGTCAGGATTGGGATTTGCGATCGCAGAAGGTGTTAATTATTCCTTTCGATATGCTGTAGATTTAGTCGAGGGGCAAAGTAACTTTGGCTCTTATATACTTAGTAATACCATTCGGTTTGTCTCTTTACCATTGAATCACGCTATTTGGGCAGGCATTGTTGGTTACTTTTTGGGGCTAGCAGCAATCAACCCATCTAGACAAGGACCGATTATCTTCATTGGTATAGCGATTTGTGCTGTATTACACGGTCTTTATGATACCTTTTCTGGTGGTTTAATAGGTTTGGCAATTGTCGCATTTTCAATTTTGCTGTTTGTTGCCTATCTACGTCGTAGCAAACAGATGGTAGATGAAATGCAAAAATCAGAGGCCGATTATATTGCCAGTTTGTCTGAGCCATAGCGGACTTTATCCAACATGCTATAATTTTCGCTTCGGAATCGATCCTTCAATGCCTTTTACATACCAATTCATTGCCAATTGTTCGCGATCGCTCAACATTTGACCTAGTGGTACTCGAAGTTTACCACTTTGATCTTTTACCGGACCATCAAACGGATGTGCGGTACCTTGAACAAATTCCTCACGCTTGGCTTTCGCCAGTTGCTGAACATCTTGAGGAATCAAGGGATTGAGTGGAGAAATATCTACCATTTCTTGACTAATACCATCCCAAACATCTTCAGACTTCCATGTCCCATTGATCACAGCCAAAGCTTGGTTGATATAAAATTTGCCCCATTTATTAATAACTGATGTTAATTGCGCTTTTGGAGCATATTCACTCATGTCTGTGTTATTGCCAAAAACATAAATGCCTTTTTCCTCCGCCAGTTGGACAACAGCCGCAGAGTCCGTACCCGCAGTCAGCACATCAGCACCCAAATTTACCAAAGCTTGTGCTGCTTCTCTTTCTTTCGCCGGATTGTACCAACCTTGCACCCAAACAACTTTGACTTTTGCCTCAGAATTTGTAGCTTGCAATCCTTGAGTAAACGCATCTATCGCCCGAATCACTTTATTGATGGGGTATAGCCCAATAAAACCAATGACATTTGATTTGGTCATCTTACCAGCAATCATGCCGATTAAGTATTGTGCTTCTTCAAAACGTCCTAAATAAGTGCCAACATTAGTAGCGCGTTTGTATCCACCACAGTTTTCAAAAAAAACATCAGGAAAGGCTTTTGCAACTTTAATTGTTGAATTCATATAACTCAAGGCAGTTGTGAAAATTAACTTGTTACCATCTAAAGCCAGTTGACGAATCACCCTTTCGGCTTCGTCACTTTCGTTGACATTTTCGACAAAAGTTGTTTTTACCTTTTCCTGAAGATTTTCCTCCATTTCTCTGCGGCCTAAATCATGAGCATAAGTCCACCCAAAATCGCCCACAGATCCCAAATAAACAAACCCTACCTTGAGAGGTTCTTGTGCCGCCATCGATGATGTCGTCGCCAACACCTCACTTTGTGGATGAGAGTTTCTTGATGTACAGCTAGCAAAGGTAAAGCTAGATCCTGCTAAAGTGGCATATTTTATAAATTTACGACGCTCCATATTTATCAATTTAGTATTTAGTCAAAAAGATTTTTATTTTTAGTGATAAACTATAGTTTTAAAATTGGTTACTTGCTTGATTTTAACTGTTGTCCTATGACCACCTGCTTTCTTAAACAAGTGAAAGAATAATGATTTAGATTATACAAATTTAGAGTAAGTAAAGAAAATTAATAAAGTATATGAGATGGCAATGGTATTTCCTCCATTAGCACCCTTAACATACATGACATGGCTAGATATCAAGTTGTGTCACCTTTCTCTATAAAATTCCCATCGGCACCGACTACTTAACATTTTGTCTTTTTTTAATAAGCTTTCTTAATAATTCCCTCATTTAGCCGTATTTTAAGAGATAATAGAGTTATTATTCAAAGTACCAATTATGTCGTTTGTCAACGCCGCTTGTTGTGTCGTGAGTCTTCAGCAACAACAGGAGCAGAATATTCGTCATCACCAGCAATGCGCTGATACCGCAGTTGACCACTATAAAAGCAGGTCTCAAAACTGCACTGTCGTGGAGAACGGTCGTGTTGTCGTTAAACCAGTAGAAACCCTGCCTCAAGAAAATGCTTGAGTTAATCTTCTGAATCCAATGACTCCACGTTGTTAAAGTAGTTGTAGTCTATGTAGCGATGTCCATCAGTAGTCCGATGGAAGATATCTACAAATCTTGTATTCCACAATATCTGCTGGGCACTGTATGTATGCCGAGCATTAAGCACCTGTAAAACTGTCTCATCAATTCCACTTAAAGAAATTTCAATTGTAGTTTTTGTGGCAATTAGGGATTCTGGTGTCATCCCATACAAAGGACTGGACTCATTAATCGGATGTATCGCTGCCCAACTGAGTGAAAAGCTAGGTGTTTGGCTTCTCAGCAATTCGATATCGTGGATTCGACGGATTAAACGCCCTTCAACAGTCACGTCATCACGCATCAAGTACACTCGCAACTGCGCCTCCAGAATTTGGTTACCACGCTTATTTGCTGTGCGAAATATCAAAGAAGGTACGCCTTCATAGGGTGCTATGACTGCTACACTGCTAAAGATGACACGAGCTGTAGGTCTGGAGAAGCGCGCAAAGGATAAACCAGTCAACAGGGCAACTCCGATCATACCTGTCATCGCTTCCAATGTGACAACGGTATTGGCATATACTGTTTTAGGGTACATATAACCATAGCCAATAGTCGCTAGACTTTGCACGCTAAAGAAAAAGTGATCGAGGAAATCTCCTGGTTTAGCGTGGGCAATGCAATCTCCTCCAGCTAAGTAAACCAAACCAAATACAGCATTGGTCATGAGATAAGATAGACCAATTATCCCTAAAAACCCACTCCAGGGAATTGTCAACATCAGATGGTAAGGATCGCGCCAGTAAGAATACCACTTACCTAAGCCCTGGATTTGAAACTGTCCATCGTTAATCCTAATATGAATGAGTGGATACCGACGTCGCCGTTGATTCTTTGGTTGTTTCTTCTGTCTAAACATTGAACTTGCACCTATAGATTAATTTTATCCAAGAGATATGACCGCACTATTTTTAGCTCTGTAATTTTTTC
>CAZZVG010000692.1:0-4341 GCA_964657295.1 Iningainema sp.
ATTCACACAGAATGTAAGGAACTGAAAAAAGTGGAGCTTATATCTAGGGATCAACAAAATCTAAGTCAGGTTGAAGCCAGTGATACGGAACGTTGGGCTTCATTAGTTGGCGGTGGGGCAATGGTGCTAATGGGTTTGAAGCAGCGCTCTCTGAGAGGAGTTTTAATGGCGTTAGCTGGTGGGGGTCTTATTTATCAAGGTGCAAAGAAACAAAGTACAATCAACCAAGTGCAAGAAGCAATAGGTGTAAATCAGTCTATTAAAGTGGAAAAGACGTTAACAATTAACAAGCCCACAAATGAACTTTACCACTTTTGGCATAACTTTGAGAATTTACCAAAATTCATGAAGCATCTCAAATCCGTGAGCGTACACAATGAAAAGCGCTCTCACTGGGTTGCCACAGCACCGTTAGGCGCGACTGTTGAATGGGATGCAGATATTATTGAAGAACGAGAAAACGAGTTTATTTCTTGGGCTTCGGTAGAAGGTTCAGATGTTGATAACTCTGGTTTTATCCGTTTTAAAAAAGCACCTGCTGAACGTGGCACTGAAGTAAAAATTGTTCTAGAGTATAACCCTCCGGGCGGAGCTTTAGCTGCTGTTTTTGCTAAGCTATTCGGGGAAGAACCAGAGCAACAAATAGGCGATGATTTACGCCGTTTCAAAATGCTGATGGAAACGGGGGAAATTGCCACAACTGAAGGACAAGCAAGAGGCAATGGTTAATTGTTGATGGCGATCGCCCGTTTGTGTGGTATTGTCTCAATTATGGGTGTTTCCGGTCTAATCTTAATAACAAACAAAATCGGAGGAATTGTATGAAAGTGATTTCAATGTTGAAAAACCTACCTGTACGTCAGATACTGACAGTATTTCTTGTAGGATTGACTGTTTTTGTGATGCAGGCTTTTGGTGGAAATCCACTACAAGCCCAAGCAGATGATACAGTGAAAAGCTCACAAGGTATCTATTACAAGGGAACACCCGATGGAGGTGAAGTTAGGACAGATAACACAAACAACGAAATATTTGACAAAACCAAACAGAACCTGAAAGAAACGGCAGAGACTGTCAAAGAAAATCTGAAGATTGATAACTTGACAACACCAGAAGCAACTGATTATAAAGCACCTGGTAAAGTTACTCTCAATAACGAAAATGAACCAGTGGAAGAAGCAAAAAATGGCTTACAAAAACTGGGTGAAACAATCACAGAAAAACTCAATCTTAACGAAGAACCCCCTCGCAGTACGAAAGAGTTCTTAAACAAAACAGAAAAAACAGTTGAAAAGACGGTTGAGCCTGTAACAGGAACCCACAAAGGATATTACAACAAATAGAAAGAGTAGAGAGTGAGGAGTGAGGAATTTTAAAATCTTCACTCCTCACTCTTGACTCCTAATAGCCAGCACCTCACAGCTACGAAACTTTATACATAAAAATATTTTGACTCCTGACACATGGCGCTTAAACCGAACCAACGCACTAAGCTAGATGATACAGACGATAATCTATTTTATACATCGCCTCGTTTCGTCACTCATGTAGACGAAGGTTTTATTCAACAGCTGACTGATTTATATCGTCAGCGTCTCAAACCTAACACCCGCATCTTCGATATGATGAGTAGCTGGGTGTCTCATTTACCAGAGGAGATGCCGTTTGAGCATGTTGAGGGACACGGACTCAACGCTGTTGAACTGGCACGCAATCCTAGTTTGAATCATTATTTCGTGCAAAACCTCAACGAAAATCTTCAGTTACCTCTGTTGGATGAAGATTTTGATGCCGTTCTCAATTGCGTTTCCGTGCAGTATTTGCAATATCCTGAAGCAATATTTTCCGAAATTCATCGCATACTCAAACCGGGTGGCATAGCCATCATCAGCTTTTCTCACCGAATGTTTTTTCAAAAGGCAATTAGTGCTTGGCGAGAAGCATCGGAAGCGAAGAGAGTTGAATTAGTCAAAAGTTACTTCAAGAATGTACCGGGATTTAGTACTCCAGAAGTCATAGCGAATAAATCAATTGCTCCCAATTTCCTCCAATGGATAGGAGCCGCCGGAGGTGATCCATTTTATGCTGTTATAGCTTACCGTAGTAGTTAGTCAACAGGGTCAAGCATAAGGAGGAGCCTGAAATGAATTTTCCCCGTTTCCGTAAGATTTTCGCGACTTTAGTGTTATGTTTGTTACTCTTTACGACTGCCTGCTCTCCGAAAACTCCAGGACGGTTTGATCAAGCGCAACAGCAAAGCACTCAGCAAAAAAGTGGTCAAGCAGTTGCTCGCGATGCAACTCAAGGTAGTGAGTTCAACAAATTCTTTCCAAAGACTCAGGATGGGATCGAGCGCGTCTATACTCAGGAGAAAAAAGGCTTTGCTGAGGCCAAGTTGAAAAAAGGCCAACAGGACTTAGCTGTGATTTCAATTAATGATACAGATGCTGTTAAAGGCCCTACCAACCCAGCGACGAAATTTCAAGCCAGTACTCAGACAATAGCCGGATATCCATCTGTAACCCAAGGCGCTAACGGTACTGCTCTTTTAGTTGCCAATCGCTATCAGGTAAAAGTGCAATCTCGTGATCCGTCATTCACGGCTAGCGATCGCCAAGCTTGGTTAGAGAAGTTTAACCTGACTGGTTTAGCACAACTCGCGAAAATTGCCGAAAAATAACAGCAAAATTCAGTTATTAGCCAGCATACCATTGTCTACAGAATTTGTAAAGCTGACGACTCTTTTATCTGCGTCTAGTAAAGAATGAATCGATTTAACCTAAGAAGTATTAGGAGACTATTGTGAGCAAACCAATTTTCGAGTTGGTCGATCAACTACCAACCAATAACTTAACTGTTTCTGCATTGCGATCGCTTGATTTTATCGCTCCTGGCGAGTGGCAAAACGTGGTTGGCTTTGTGAACACAATTAAAGTCGTCACTGGCGAAACTGACGAAGATTTCATTCAGCAAATTGGCGACAGAGCAGTTTATCTCTACAATGATCGTTCTCAGGGATATCAAAGAGCCTTGTGGCTTTATCAAACAGTTGATAGTACAGATAAAGCATTGGGAGCAGCGGCTTTAGCTAATAAAGTCGGAGAGAAAATTCCTCTTTTAGGTTTTTTAAATAAGGTGACTCCTAAAGCGGAGAAAGCACAAACCATTGACTTATGTCTAAAACTAGTCGCTGAGTTAGTCGCCTTCTGCCAAATTAACGGTATTCCCGGAGACAGTATTGGGGATTTCGTTGGGGCTTTAGGTGAATATAGCGGCGAGTCCTTCATCCGGATGGCAGCACTAGTTAGCTTTGATGGTTTAATCCCTTTAGGTTCAGGATTTATCGACAAAGCTTTATCTTGGATTAGTCAGACAACTCCACAAGAGCTAGAAAAAAACTCAACCTTCCAAAATATCAGAAACGACATTCCAGGTCAAGATTCTGGTAGCAAACTGAATTTTATCGGCGAAAGCTTTAACTCAGTGACAGGCTGGATGGGTAGCCTCGTTTCCTCCAAAGATTTAAATCCACAAAAAGTGGCAAATAACTTGCATACTGTTGTGGACTTTGCTGGTGACAAGTTGGATTACCTTGCAGCGTTCTTGGATGTATCCACAAATTACTACGAACATACAGGTACACAGACTTTAGCACGTCGTTTAATCGAACGAGCTGTAGCTGAAATTTAGCCTGAAACCTCCGACTTCTAGTCGGGGGAGTGGCTCATGAACACGGAATCAGTTAATCTGTTTTTCTCTTTAGATGAAGGCAAGGCAATGCCATACCTTCATCGGGATAAGTTAAGATCCGCTACAATCACTGATAACTGCGGTTCAAAATTTTGAAAACTCTCAAGTGTCTCAAACTTACCTGTGCCAGAGGTTGAGTCAAAAGCAGTGGTAATTACGTAAAGAGCAGTACCGTCGAAGGCAACATAGCCTGTATGTCTTTCTTTTACTTCACCTTGTTGCTTTTCCTCAAATCCGTAATGTATTCCCCGAAGCTTACCAACAAGTGCATTTTGTAGTGGTTGTGGTGAGACAGTAACGTTATTACCATAGCTAACTTGAGCGTTTTTAGATAAAACCATATAACGATCTGTAACCCAAGCTTTTAGTGCTGTGGATATTTGAGATTGATACTTCTGACGTTGGTCGTCTTGGTTTGCATCTAAAGAGACACCAGCAGATTTTAGCATTGTTTGAAAATCCGATTGCTGTCCAAGCGGGTACACTCCCATTTCTACCGTACCCAAAAGTTTTCCTTTAGAGGATACGCACAGTAGGGAGCCATTTTCTTTGCAAGCAGCAACCTGCCACTCAGGAGGTGCAATAGTTTTG
>CAZZVG010000693.1:0-4338 GCA_964657295.1 Iningainema sp.
TTAGCGCAGCGTTAGCGACGTAGGAGCGTCACCCCGAAGGGGTCAAAAGTCAAAAAAAACAAAATAAGGATACAAAGCAAGTGAATTTATTGTGAGATTTCTCTTGCCATCTAAATAGAAGAAGAAAAAGTTCTTCTAGTTTTTTCATTGCTCGTTCTATCTTGATTACAACTACTATCTTAGGAGTTCGTCGTGGATATTCCAATCAACACACAACGGATACAGACAGATGTTCTAGTTATTGGGGGGGGGACGGCAGGAACAATGGCGGCAATCAAGGCGAAGCAAGCGAATCCCGATGGTGATGTGCTGATTCTGGAAAAGGCAAACATTCGGCGGAGTGGGGCGATCGCCATGGGCATGGATGGTGTCAACACAGCCGTTATTCCAGGCAATTCAACGCCAGAGCAGTATGTAAGGGAGGTAACGGTTGCCAATGATGGCGTCCTAAACCAAAAAGCAGTCTATCAAACTGGTAAGCTTGGCTTTGAAGTGATCCAAGAACTAGAAAGTTGGGGAGTTAAGTTTCAAAAAGATCCTCAAGGAAATTACGACTTAAAACAAGTGCATCGGGTGGGAAAATATGTATTACCGATGCCAGAAGGTAAAGATCTCAAAACAATTTTGACCCGTCAGGTGAAACGACATCGAGTTAGAGTGAGCAATCGCGTGATGGCGACTCGCGTCCTTGTGAAAAATGGACGTGCGATCGGGGCAGTTGGGTTTGACGTGCGCTCAGGAGATTTTGTCGTCATTCAAGCGAAGGCGGTGATTCTCTGTACCGGAGCCTGTGGGCGTTTGGGGCTTCCTCTGTCTGGCTACCTCTACGGCACCTATGAAAATCCCACAAATGCAGGGGATGGCTACTCGATGGCATATCACGCAGGAGCAGAGCTAACAAATATTGAATCCTTTCAGATTAATCCATTAATCAAAGATTATAACGGTCCTGCGTGTGCTTATGTTGCTGGTCCCTTTGGCGCTTACACTGCCAATGCTGAGGGAAATCGCTTCATCAGGTGTGATTATTGGAGCGGTCAGATGATGCTAGAGGTTTGGAAGGAACTAAACTCTGGAAAAGGACCGATTCAACTCAAAATGACCCACTTAGATGAGGATACCATCGCTGAGATTGAATCCATTCTTTGGTCAAACGAGCGCCCTAGTCGTGGACGGTTCCATGAAGGGCGGGGAGAAAATTACCGTACTCATGGTATAGAAATGCATGTTTCTGAGATTGGTTTGTGCAGTGGTCACAGCGCATCTGGCGTTTGGGTGAATGATTCGGCACAAACGACTGTACCAGGATTGTATGCAGCAGGCGATATGGCAAGTGTTCCCCATAATTACATGATTGGGGCATTCGTTTCTGGACGATTAGCGGGCACTCATGCTGTAGACTACCTCCAAGATTTGGAGCATATCGAGCCTGATTTAGACTTTTTAGAGGCAGAGAAAGCACGGATCTTTGCTCCGCTCACTCGCCTGAATGGAATCCCACATACGCAAGTGGAGTATAAATTGCGGAGATTTGTCAATGATTATCTACAGCCGCCTAAAGTCGGTCACAAGATGGAAATTGGGTTGAACTACTTTACCCGTTACAGCGAAACTTTAGACATGATGGGTGCCCGAGATCCGCACGAACTCATGCGGTGTATGGAGGTTCACTTTATTCGGGATTGCGCGGAGATGGCAGCACGCTCATCACTGTATCGGCAGGAAAGCCGATGGGGATTATACCACTACCGATTAGACTACCCAGAGAAAAACAATGCAGAATGGTTCTGTCACGTTAACTTGAAAAAGCATTCGGAGGGAGAAATGATTCTCTATAAGCGCCAGATCGAGCCATATGTGGTAGAGGTGGATTTGGAGACAGAAGTCTACGATGTTGCAGTTCACTCTTGATCAGGGGGAGGAAATTTTATGGCTTTAGCCAACCAAAGAGTCGATGTTCCTGTCATTATTGATGAGTCCAAGTGTCTAGAAAAATGTACGGTTTGCATTGAAGTTTGTCCGTTAGATGTGCTGGCAAAAAATCCTGTTTCCGGCAAGGCATATATGAAGTACGACGAGTGCTGGTTCTGCCTACCCTGTGAGAAAGAATGTCCGACAAACGCGATTACAGTACAAATTCCATTTCTGTTACGTTGACTCACCAGCAGAGGAAAAAACATGGTTGCTGATACGGATTCAGATCTGAACCAATGGTTAGATCTGCTGCGATCGCCAGAGCTAAGCGATCGCTTAGTTGCAGTGAAAACCCTGCAACATTTGGGTGAGGAGGCAGCGTTACAGCCATTGATTACAGCACTACAAGATGAGAGTCCTGTAGTGCAAAAGTTGGCAGTGACAGCGCTTTGGGAATTGGCAAACCAAAATGCTATTCCCGCTTTGTTAACTTGTTTAGAATCACCTGAAGTTGAAATTTGTACTGAAGCACAGTCAGCCTTGGGAGAACTCGTGACACCTGATCATCTCCTGCTGCTTTTGGATGCTCTCCAGAAAGACAATCCAAAAGTACAGATAAGTGTGCTGACTCTGTTAAGGAAAATACATGATGCTCAGTCGCTACCTTATTTGTTACCTTTTTTTCAAGTGGAACAAGCAGCTTTACGAGAAGCAGCCGTTACCACACTCCGGTATCTCAACCAAGTTGAACGGTGTCAGCCAGCTCTTGCGCTGATGACAGATTCAGATACAACAGTGCGCCGTGCCGCCGCCCTCACTCTCGGGCATCTGGCAGATCAACAGGTGGTTAGCTTACTATGTCAAGCGCTGACATCGGATGCCGATTGGCAGGTGCGCCGTAATGCCGCCAAATCTCTTGCACTCCATGCATCAACAGAAGTCTTGCCAGCGCTTGAGACTGCTCTAGAAGATGAACACTGGCAAGTCCGCAAATTTTCACTTCAAGTCTTACAGAAAACCCCCGATGAGCGGTTTTTACCAACGTGCGTCAAAGCGTTGACAGATGAATCCTCGGATGTGCGTCGAGATGCCGCGATCGCCCTTGGTATTCTCAAGAACCCTGTTGCCCTCAATGCCCTCAAGCAAGCTTTAGACGATCCAGATCGAGACGTTTGTATTCACGCCCAACGCGCCATTCAAGCCATTCAGGGATCAGCTCATGCCTAGCGACGATTTTCCTTTTGAGCAAGTAACTCCTGACTCGGAGGTAGGCGATCGACAACTTGCGGTTATTCACTGTCTCAAGCAAATCATCGAACCGATTCTTAAAAACAATATTGTTAGTTTGGGAATGGTTCGTAATCTACGGGTTGTCGATAACTATGTTTATCTGCGACTTTACCTTGGGCAGCATCAATACCAGTTAGAAGACCAAATTCAGTCGGCTCTGTCAACTTTATCCTGGTGCAAAAAAGCATATATTCAGATTTGTACAATTCCAGGAGTCAGAACGACTCTAGCAATTTCTAGCGGTAAGGGTGGCGTTGGCAAATCGACTGCCTCAGTTAATCTCGCAGTTGCCTTAAGTTTACAAGGAGCAAAGGTGGGGCTACTAGATGCTGATGTCTATGGTCCTAATGTACCTCAAATGATGGGGTTGGGACAAACAGATGTGAACATGCTAGACACCCCAAACGGTCAACGTTTTTTGCCTCTAGAAGCTCACGGTATTAAGTTAATGTCAGTTGGTTTGCTGGCAGAACCCGATCGTCCCTTAGCTTGGCGAGGCCCTATTTTACATAAAATTGTCACTCAGTTCATTCACGAAGTTGTCTGGGGCGATCTTGACTACCTACTGATCGATTTGCCACCTGGGACAGGCGATGCCCAAATCACGATCGTCCAAGAAAGTCCTATCTGTGGGGTAATTTTAGTGACAACACCACAACAGGTGGCAATCTCAGATGTCCGTCGTAGCATTCATATGTTTCGTCAGGTGGGTGTTCCAGTTTTAGGAATTATTGAAAATATGAGCTATCTCATCTGCGAACACTGTGGAGAAACAACTCCCATTTTTGGCAGTGGTGGTGGGCAACAGCTAGCAACAGAACTCAATGCCACATTGCTAGGACAGGTGCCGATTGATGGACGGATTTGTACCGGAGGCGACACCGGACAACCTTTGACTTTAACAGCTTCCTCTTCCGCTGTCGGTCGAGTATTTATACAAATAGCAGCTTCTCTAAATGCAACATTTGGCTCTACTGCTCTAGCAATATAGGTAACGCTCATTCATGTATGGACAAAAAGCCGGGGGTTAGTGACCGCTTGGAGTTTGCAAACAAATCACGTCTGCCAATTCTTCCTGATCTCGGTCATCACGTTTCACAAAAATTTGACCATTCTCAACTTTAGTGACAACGC
>CAZZVG010000694.1:0-4331 GCA_964657295.1 Iningainema sp.
GGCACCACAGGTACTGGAACCACTTCAGGGACTGGTGGCGGGAGTGGCACGACTTCAGATGGCACTTCAGGTACTGACAGTACAAATAGTGGTACTAATTCCGGTAGTACTAGCACTTCAGGTACTGGCACTACAAATGACACCACTTCCCAAGGAGTTAGTACTACAAGAAGTCATCACGGTTCTAGCTGGGGCTGGTTAGGCTTACTTGGTCTGCTTGGTATTGCAGGTTTGGGTGGTAATCGCTCTCAACCCAAGGCTTATCGCGACCCCAATATTTGATTCAATAATCTAGGTAGTGAGTTTCTCTTGCTAAACCTATCTATGCCAGTAAGTAACGAGAATAGAAGGTGAAAATAGACAAATTTGTTCAGCATGCACAGGCGTTTAGCAGATTTATACCAAAGTGTTAACGCCTTGCCTTCGACACCAGAGATGCTACCGAAACCATTTAAGGTCATCGGTAGCACTTCAAAGATAGTACAGTTGGCAATAGAGGAACTCTACCAGCAAAATGAGGAACTTTTAGAAACACCAATTGGTAGAAGTAGAACGCCAACGCTACCTGGGTTTATTTGACTTTGCGCCAGATGGATATTTAGTAACTGATACTCTAAGCTTAATCGTAAAAGCCAACTGCTCCCAAGGCTGCTGAATCTGTCGCAGTGGTCTCTGGTGGGCAAACCAATGATTAAGTTCATTGTTTTTGAAGATAGTCATCCCTTTCGCCCTTGAGGTTATTCAGCTATATCAATATAATAGAGTGAGGGAGTTAAGATTAAGCATGCAGCAATGTTATGGTGAGTGCTTTAATGCAAGCTTCACTTTACCAGATGTTCGCAAATTAGAGTGCAAAGCGATCGCCAATTTATTTACCAAAAATAGTAGCTTAGACAACCCTGTCGCAAGGGCTTTTACCAAAATTTAATCAGCGGCTACGGCAGACAGAAGCTTTTCTCGGAATTGTAGGCAGACGACTGGTATAAGACCGTTTCAGGACTCTACTGAAACTTTTAAAACAAAAAATTGGTCAAATAGTTGCGATCGCCTGTAGCACAATCCTGGCAAGAACTACAAGATTGATGGGTAAGTTCCAATAAAGAAAAATTAGTTTTGACTCAAAAAAACATATAATTATAAAAGAAATAGATATATCTTAAAATTGTTACTTGTCGGGTGTTAATTGTTTGTTGGTATCAAACAAGAAACAATTAACAACCAACAATCAACAATTTGTCAGAGTCAAGACTGCAAAGGCAAAATATTATTAGCTTTTGAGTGCTAGGCAAATTTTTGTTTCTTATTACGGTAAGATTGTAATTAAATCTATGTCATAAGAAATATATAGAACTGATTTTATATTAAATTTGTTCAGCTTTATAAAATGTCTGATCAAACTTCCCAAAACCAACTCGCAGATGAAAGTGTGTCGCTGCACCAGCAAGCAAGTGAAAGCCCAAATGACTTGCCAATGGTAGCTAAAGTAGAACAGGCGATGGTTCTTCAACTTGCCGATGGCATCATTCAGGCTTGTAACCCTACTGCTGAGCTTCTTTTGGGAATCACGGCAGAGCAGCTAATCGGGTGGAATTTGCTTGACCTCACCTGGAAAGCAATTTGTGAAGACGGATCACCTTTTCCTAATGATTCTCACCCGGCTATGGTTGCTTTGAGAACAGGCAAGCCAATTCTGAATGTAGTCATAGGTTTATATAAGCCAACTGGTTACCTAGTCTGGCTATTGCTTTCCTCACAACCTCTATTTCAGGTAGGAGGAACTACACCATACGCTGTAGTTACAACTTTTACTGATATTACAGCATTAAAGTGTGGGCAAGTTAAGCGTGATGGCAGTCTTGAAAAGGAAGACGGACAGAAATTGAGACGCGGGGACGCAAATAGGGAAAATTTCTCTGTGTTCCCGCTTTCCAGTGGCAATATGTCCTCTTCTTTAGAGTCACAATTGCAGGAAATTCAGCGCCTCATTCAACAGATTGCCGATGCTATTCCTGGTCTGTTATACCTCTATGACTTGGTTGCACAGCGCAACGTCTATATAAACCGTCAGGTTGCCGAGATACTTGGCTACACACAAGAGCAAATTCAAACGATGGGACTACAGTCGTTATTCCAACTCTTGCATCCTGATGATTTAGCTCGATATCCTGCCCACCTGGAACGGCTCAACTCGTCTGCTGATGGCGAAGTCACGAGCTTTGAATACCAGTATCGCCATGCCAATGGAGAGTGGCGCTGGTTCTATAGCTATGAGACGGTATTCAGCAGAACCGCCGATCGCTCGCCGCAGCTGATTTTGGGCATTGCTCAAGATATTACAGAGCGACGACGCACAGAAGTTGCCTTGCGGCAGAGCGAAGAGCGCATTCGGCTGGCAAGCACAGCGGCTGAACTGGGTATGTGGTTTTGGAATCTTACCACCAACGAGTTGGTTTGGACCGAAACCTGTAAAACCCTCTTTGGCCTCTCCCCAGACACCGAAGTCAGCTATGAGCTTTTCCTAGACCTTTTGCATCCACAAGACAAACATCACACCCATGAAGCAGTCACCCGTACTCTTGAGGAGAAAGTTGACTATGACATTGAATACCGTACCGTTTGGGCTGATGGTAGTGTGCATTGGATAGCCGCCAAAGGTCGCAACTTCTACGATCGCTCTGGCAAACCAGTCCAGATGATGGGTACGGCTCAAGACATTACTCAACGCAAGCACACGGAGTTAGCCCTGCATCACAGCGAACAGCGCTACCGTCTGCTAGCAGAGGCTATTCCCGAAATCGTCTTTTCAACAGATGCAGAAGGTCGGGCGGATTACGTCAATCAACGATGGCACGAATACACAGGGCTACCCTTAGAGGAAACTGTCGGATATGGTTGGTTAAAAGCGCTGCATCCGCATGACGTAGCAACTATTAAACAACCTTGGCAATCCGCTTTGCAACTCGGGATTCTCTACGAGAACGACCACCGTTTCCAGAGAGCTTCTGATGGCACATATCGTTGGCATCTGGTACGCGGCTACCCCCTAAAAGACGACCAAGGACGCGTGATCAAATGGTTTGGAACCTGCACAGACATTCACGCTCAAAAACAGCTAGAAGAAGAACGAAAACAAATGTTAGAGCGGGAAAAAGCCGCTCGTAACGCAGCAGAAGACGCTAACCGGATCAAGGATCAGTTTCTCGCTATTCTCTCTCACGAACTACGCTCACCGCTCAACCCTATTCTAGGGTGGACCAAGCTGCTAAAGAGCCGCAAGTTTGATGAAGTAGCTACAGCCCGGGCTTTGGATACCATTGAGCGAAATGCTAAGTTGCAGATTCAACTGATTGATGACCTGCTGGATATCTCTCGCATTCTCCGAAGTAAGCTTTCCTTAAATGTTGCTGCTGTTGATCTAGCAGTTGTAATTAACACCACATTGGAAACTGTGCGCTTAGCAGCACAAGCAAAATCAATCGATTTGAGATTTTCGATTGTAGATGGATATGGGACAGGGAAAAATGAAGAAAGTACCAATTCCGAATCCCAAATCCGTCTGGGAAAGTTTGCTACGGAGGGTTTCCCTCCTTGCAACTTTCTGCCAAATACCAAATTCTTGGTTGCTGGTGATTCCTATCGCTTGCAGCAAGTTGTGGGGAATCTACTTAGTAACGCCGTCAAGTTTACTCCTATTGGCGGATGCGTTGAGGTACAACTGTCAGTATTAAAAAGCAGTAGGGAATGGAGAAGAGACGTTCCGGCGGAACGTCTGTACGGGAGTAGGGAAGAATCTCCCCACTTCCCTCTTTTTGCTCAAATTACAGTCATCGATACAGGGAGTGGTATCTCTCCCGACTTTCTGCCGCATGTATTTGAATATTTCCGTCAAGCAGATAGCAGCACAACTAGAAAGTTTGGTGGACTAGGATTGGGATTGGCAATAGTTCGCCACTTGGTAGAGTTACATGGCGGTACTGTGACAGCAGATAGTTCCGGCGAGGGAAAGGGAGCGACGTTTACTGTTAGACTGCCACTCATGAAGAGGACTTTTTAGTTAAATCAGGAAAATTAAAGAACCAATACTAGCCCAAATTTACAAAGCTTAAAAATTTTGATTTGTTAGTTGAAACTCCGCCAACTCGTTTGTGGATTTCACTGGATGGTCCGGAAAATATCAATGACCAACAGAGGGGAAAAGGGGTTTTTCAAAAAGTAATTAAGGGAATAGACAAACTCTATGAAATCCGAGAAGCCAGAAAAAGCGAGTTTCCAAAAATTGGAATAGCTTATATCGTGACTCCTTTAAATTATTCCTACATTGAAGAGTTCGT
>CAZZVG010000695.1:0-4331 GCA_964657295.1 Iningainema sp.
TTCTGGCAGAGGTATCGGGTTGGATGTAGTACGTACTAATGTCGAGCGGCTGAAAGGCAGTATTGAGATAGAATCAACTCCAGGTGAAGGATGTCTCTTCCGCATACAGTTTAGCCCCAACTTAACAACTTTTAATGCACTGCTTGTAGAAGTTCAAGGTATTGTCCATGCCTTACCCATTGAGTTTGTGCAAACAACTTTACTTGTATCCGAAGACAAAATTTCTACAACGACTGAGGGTACAAGCATTGTATTTGAGGGTGAAGATATTTCTGTTGCGAACCTAGCTAATTTATTGGAATTTTCCAACAAAGAACATCTCTCTGAAAACACAAACAAGCGACAAAAGAGCAATCTACTATCTTGCGTCCTACTGAAAGTTGGACTTGAACAAGCTGGCGTCCTTGTTGATCGCCTCTTGGATACTCAAGAACTCGTCATCAAACCTCAGAGTCAGCTCTTGAAGCGAGTACGTAATGTCATGGGAGCAACGATTCTCCCCACAGGAGAGGTTTGCATGATTCTTAACCCTCCAGATTTACTTCATTCCCTGCAAAAGCAAATGACCTCTTTTGTTTCCATCAAATCAAAAGAAATTCCCAGGAAGCCAGTCATTCTTCTGGTAGAAGACTCTCCGCCCGTTCGCACCCAAGAAAAACGACTTTTGGAAAGAGCTGGCTATGAAGTTGTCATAGCTGTGGATGGACTAGATGGCTACAACAAACTAAAAACCAGTCACGTTGATGCAGTGTTAACCGACGTGGAAATGCCGAAGCTAGACGGTTTTTCACTAATTGCGAAAATTCGTCAGCATCCAGAATATAAAAATTTGCCAATCATTATAGTCACAACACTTGCTTCTGAAGAAGATAAAAACAGAGGGGCTAAAGTGGGAGCTGATGCTTATATCATCAAAGGCAAGTTTAATGAAAATGTTCTTTTAGAAATATTAGAAAGACTTGTTTAATTTTCAGTTTCTGCATCAAAATGACCGATAATTTATTAATAGGACTTGCCAATGATTCTTTCTGAGTCAAAAAAACAATTCTTGCATCTTTATGCGAACGGATTCAATGGCTCTTTTCAATCTAAAATATCAAATCGAATGCTAAATAACCAATGCCTATTCGAGTTTTGTTAGTTGAAGATTCTCAAATTGCATTATTGATTTTGAAAAGTATTTTGAATTCTTCACCAGACATTGAAGTGGTGGGAGAAGCTTGCACAGGCTTAGAGGCTTTGTCACTCATTCCTCAAGTTGAGCCAGATGTCATTTGTACAGATATTCATATGCCCAAGATGAATGGTTTGAAATTTACATCTGAAGTTATGGCACGCTATCCTCGACCGATTCTCGTGATTAGTGTTTCAGTACAAAAGGAAGATACTGATTATGTTTTTCAGCTTTTAAATGCCGGAGCGGTTGATGTTTTTCCTAAGCCTGTTGCCGGACTGACAAAGGAGAATGAACGACTTAAGCAGGAGTTAATCAATAAGATTAAAATTTTATCTGGTGTAAAGGTATTGACAAAAAGACGAGAATGTGAAATTACGTCAAAGAGCCTGAAGACAAAAAATGCTTCCGTTTTCACCACTCAATTCGACTCCAAACCCAAAATAGTCGTCATTGGTGCATCTACAGGTGGTCCCCAAGCGCTAAAGGAACTCTTCACTGAGCTACCACATAATTTTCCTGTCCCAATAATTTGCGTGCAGCATATTTATGTAGGTTTTTTGCAGGGACTGATAAGTTGGTTAGCTAACAACTGTCGGTTATCAATTCAGATTGCACAGGTTGGCGATCAACCAAAACCAGGAAAGATTTATTTTCCACCAGAACAACAGCATTTAGAACTCGATGCGGAGGGTAGATTTATCTCCTCTAATGCAGCGCCAGTCATGGGACATCGCCCTTCTGTAACAGTCACATTCAATTCTGTAGCTCAGTTCTACGGCAAAGCAACAGTAGGAGTACTGTTGACTGGTATGGGTAGGGATGGGGCGGAAGGAATGCACGAGATCGCCTCTGTTGGTGGCATGACTATCACTCAAGACGAAGCCACTTCTGTCGTATTTGGGATGGCGAAAGAAGCGATCAACTTGGGAGCTGTCAAACGAGTTTTACCAATTGAGGCGATCGCACCAATGCTGCTGACTCTCTTTGAAAAACAGAAAAGGACATAGATTTGGGCAGCACTAGTACAACAAGTAAAAAGTAAAAGAAAGCAAACTTCCGCATGTAAGCTTTTTACCTATTTCAGATAAGTGGTTTAATTCCGCGCCCACTGTACTAGTACCGCTACGCAGAATTAAAAATTAAAAAACTGGAAATGCAAGAGTTCTGGCTGTTAAAAAAATGATAGCTTTATTTACGTCATCATGTACTAGGAAATTCAAGTGTCAAACACAAAATCTTTAAGTGCAGAGTTAAAACAGGCTTTTATTGAATTAATTACCAACCATACTGGTTTAGAAATTAGAGAGCGAGATCAAGCATATTTGAACGAAAAAATACTCGCCAGGATGAAAGCTCTGAATGTAGATATTGCAGAAAACTACTATCAAATTTTAGCATTTTCTCCTGTAGATGGTCATCTAGAATGGCAGAATCTCGTGACTAATCTGACTAATACCGATAGTTATTTTTTTCGAGATCGAGGACAGCTGAATGTTTTGCGACATCAGATTTTTCCCGAAATTATTCAACGCCAACAAAATAATAAAACAATTCGCATTTGTAGTGCCGGATGCTCTACAGGAGAAGAACCATATTCGCTCGCTATTATTCTCAAGGAAATTATTCCCGCTTTAGAGCAATGGGATCTAATGATTTTAGCTGTAGACATCAATCAAGCCGCTTTACACAAAGCCGAAATAGGACTTTATACTCCTTGGTCATTTAGGAATATCGATCCCAAAATAAAGCAGCAATATTTTCGGCTAATTGACAGTCAATATCAAATTGATCAAGAAATTAGTAAAATGGTAAAATTTGAATATCTAAATTTAGTCAAAGATTCATTTCCTCAAGTATGCTCAGACTTCAAAGAGCTTGACTTAATTATTTGTCGAAATGTTTTCATTTATTTAAACAAATTAGCAATTACAGAAGTTTTAAATAAGTTTTACCAAGCCCTCCATCCGTTAGGATATCTCCTCACAGGTCATGCTGAACTTTTTAGTCAGAATTTAGCCATGTTTCATCCCAAAGTTTTTCCGGAAACACTAGTTTATCAACGCCAAGCCAATATTTAATTGATGATAAAAACATAATGAAAACTCAGTCGTATCTCACATTTAGCTTAAATAAACGTCTTTATGGAATCAACACAGTTTTTGTTAAAGAGACTTTTGCTCTACCGGAATTGACCCCAATTCTCAAAGCATCTCATGATATCGTTGGCACGGTTAATTTCCGAGGAGAAACTCTGCCAGTAATGGATCTTAGTTTCAGGTTTTTTGACTATCAACCAGTAGACTATAGCTTGACAGATAGTGTGATTGTTGTGAAGTGGGAAGAATTGAGGGTCGGTGTCATTGTTAATGCAATTTATGAATTAATAAGTCTATCCCCAGAAGAAATTACCACAGAATATTACGAACAAGGATTGGCAGGAGTTAAGCAAGATAAAAGTATTGCAGGTATTGCCAGCAGTGCAGGAAATATAATTATTTTAAGCAATCCTGGAAATTGGATTCGATATGGGGAGATACAACAGGTTCTATTTGTTTCAAAGTATTTGAACGATGAAATTCAAGATAGTCTCAATACTAACAAATTGTCAGCAAAAAATTCGGAATTACTATTAAGCCAACAGTCTGTATTTTGTGCAAATGCGACACTAGAAGAAAGAGCGATTTTTCGGGAACGCGCCGCTCATTTAATGCTCTCAACACAGAATTCTGGTTTCAATAATTTAAAACCTCTCACAGTATTTACTTTAAATAGCAATTTTTTTGGCATTGATTTAAAAATGGTGCGGGAGTTTGCGGAAATCCGCAAAGTGACTCCCATTCCTTGTGTGGGAACGCAGATCGTCGGGAACATGAATTTGCGAGGAGAAATTCTCACGCTAATTGATATTTGTGGATTATTGAATCTACCTCCATTAGGTAGCTCTCATGGTTCCAAAGCGATCGTTGTGGAGGTTGAGAGTATAGTTGGTGGTGTCGTGGTAGAAGAAGTTTGTGATGTCATGTTCTTCTTAAACCCACTAGACATAACGGTAGAGCCTACTAGTATGCATTCAACTCATGAGCAATATCTTTTAGGAACAGTTCCCTATCGGGAAAAAATGATGAGTGTGCTGAATTTGCCAAAAATTTTATTG
>CAZZVG010000696.1:0-4321 GCA_964657295.1 Iningainema sp.
AGTAAGGGACCAGTTTTTGAGAACCCAATCCGAACAAGAGCGCAAATTGATGCTCTCACTCCTCTCGATCCGGAAGCTTCTTTGCCATTTGTTCGTCAAATCCTGACGACGCTACGTAAGGAGGTTGACGAGCAAGCTACTGTTTTAGGTTTTGTTGGTGCTCCTTGGACACTAGCTGCTTATGCCATTGAAGGTAAAAGCTCGAAAGACTACTCCATTATCAAAAGCATGGCTTTCTCACAGCCAGCAATGTTACATCAATTTTTAGGTAAACTAGCAGATGCGATCGCTATCTACGTTCGCTACCAAATTGATTCCGGCGCACAAGTTGTGCAACTATTTGACTCATGGGCAGGACAACTCAGTCCCGAAGATTTCAAAACCTTTGCGCTGCCCTACCAGCAACAAATTGTAAAACAGGTCAAAGCAACGCACCCAGACACGCCCTTAATCCTATATATCAACGGCAGTGGTGGGATACTAGAGCTCATGGCACAATCTGGCGTAGATATCGTTAGCGTGGACTGGACTGTGGATATGGCAGTGGCGCGGCAGCGACTTGGAGCCAGTATTGGAGTACAAGGAAATTTAGATCCGTGTATTTTGTTTGGTTCCCAAGCGTTTATCCGCGATCGCATCCTCGATACTATACGCAAAGCTGGCAACCAGAGGCATATTTTCAATCTTGGTCACGGAGTTTTGCAAAACACTCCAGAAGAGAATGTTGCTTTCTTCTTTGAAACTGTTAAACAATCCCACTACTTATTAAATAACTCTCACAAAAATTTATGACTTTATCTTCCTCAGAGACACCTACCCTTTCTAAGTCTTCGCGCACTATCCGTATCGGTTCTCGTAAAAGTCAACTCGCTTTGATTCAGACTTACTGGGTGCAAGAACAACTTCAGAAACACTTTCCTCATATCTCTTTTGAAGTCCACACCATGTCCACTCAGGGTGATAAAATCCTTGACGTTGCCTTAGCCAAGATTGGTGATAAAGGATTATTCACCAAAGAACTTGAATTGGGAATGTTATCTCTTGAGATTGACTTTGCGGTTCACTCCCTTAAAGATTTGCCGACGTGTTTACCAGAGGGGTTAGTGTTAGCAGCAGTGACAGAACGGGCAAACCCAGCAGATGCCCTCGTGGTGCATGATAAGCACAAAGACAAACAAATTGAGACGCTGCCAGAAGGTGCAGTCATTGGCACATCTTCCCTGCGGCGACTAGCTCAGTTACGGCATCACTTCCCCCACTTCACATTTAAAGATGTCCGAGGAAACTTGAATACACGCATGGCAAGGCTGGATGATGGGGAGTACGATGCGTTGATTTTAGCAGTAGCAGGGTTAGAACGATTGGGAATGGGCTCACGCATTCATCAAGTCCTGTCAATGGAACTTTCCCTTTATGCTGTTGGACAAGGAGCCTTGGGCATAGAATGTCGTGCTGATGACTTAGAAGTTCTGTCACTACTCAAAGCAATTGAACATGTCCCAACACGTGATCGCGTTCTTGCTGAACGTGCCTTCTTGCGGGAACTCGAAGGCGGTTGCCAAGTGCCAATAGGTGTTAGTACTCAGCTAGATGGAAATACGCTGACCTTAACGGGAATAGTGGCTAGTGTGGATGGTCAACAAGTGGTAAAAGATACTTTGACTGGTACTGCAAAAGAAGCAGTACATCTAGGGACCCAACTGGCTCAAACTTTACGGCAACAGGGAGCGCAGGTAATCCTAGCTGACATTTTTCAGACAGTTAACCGACAATAATCAATTAAATATTGTCGGTTAACTGTTGTCATCTCTGACTATTAGTTCTTTCCATTTTATGAATACTATGTTTCCAAATCACCGCCCTCGTCGTCTGAGAAGCCATCCCCAATTACGTCAGATGGTACGTGAGACCGTTTTAACAACCAGTAATTTAATTTATCCTCTCTTTGCCGTACCCGGTGAGGGAATTGCCAAAGAAGTGAAATCCATGCCTGGAGTCTACCAATTATCGGTGGACAAAATTGTGGAAGAAGCTAAAGAAGTTTACGACCTTGGAATTCCAGGAATTATCCTGTTTGGCATTCCTGAGGATAAAGATTTAGAAGCAACAGGTGCATGGCACGACTGTGGTATTGTGCAAAAGGCTGCCACTGCCGTAAAACAAGCAGTACCAGAATTAATTGTCATTGCTGATACCTGTCTGTGTGAATACACTAGTCATGGGCACTGTGGGTATTTAGAGGTTGGTGACTTGACTGGACGGGTGTTGAATGACCCAACCCTAGAGTTGTTGAAAAAAACAGCAGTTTCTCAAGCCAACGCTGGAACCGATATCATTGCTCCTTCAGGGATGATGGATGGGTTTGTACAGGCGATTCGCACTGGGTTGGATGAGGCTGGTTTTGAAGACACGCCGATTCTGTCATATGCTGCCAAATATGCGTCGTCTTACTATGGTCCTTTCCGTGATGCTGCGGAATCGGCACCACAATTTGGCGATCGCCGCACTTACCAAATGGATCCAGGTAATGCCCGTGAAGCTATTAAAGAAATTGAACTCGATATCGCTGAAGGGGCTGATATGCTGATGGTGAAGCCAGCTTTAGCCTATATGGACATTATTTGGCGTGTCAAAGAAGCAAGCAACCTACCAGTTGCCGCTTATAACGTTTCTGGCGAATATTCCATGATTAAGGCTGCTGCACTTAATGGTTGGATTAACGAACAGCAGGTAGTTATGGAAACTTTGACTGCCTTTAAACGGGCAGGGGCTGACTTGATTCTAACTTATCATGCCAAAGATGCTGCCCGTTGGTTAAGTTAAGGATTGCGCTTATGTTGCTTTTCGGGTACATACGGTAGTGTTGACCGTTGGTTGCGAACAGTCAACGTGAAAGCCCCGCGCCAAGACGACAGGGATGAGCTTACTTTTAGAAAAATTAAGTTACGACTATGACCACTACTTCGACTACCAAAACAACTGCATCCAAATTTCTACCTCCAGTTAATGCTAAACAAAGAGTCAGGCAGTTCATGCAAGAGCTGCAAGACGAAATCTGCCAAGTGTTGGAACAGCTTGATGGCGTAGGTAAATTTCAGGAAGATATTTGGGAACGTCCTGAAGGTGGCGGAGGCAGATCACGTGTCTTACAAAATGGTGCCTTGTTTGAACAAGGCGGAGTTAATGTCTCTGAGGTAAGGGGTTCTCATCTGCCACCCTCAATTCTGACTCAACGTCCAGAGGCAGCAGGACACAGCTTTTATGCCACTGGTACTTCAATAGTGCTGCACCCTCTTAATCCCTACGTACCAACTGTTCACCTCAACTATCGTTACTTTGAGGCAGGACCAGTATGGTGGTTTGGCGGCGGTTCAGATTTGACACCCTACTATGCTGATGCTGAAGACGCAGCTCATTTCCACTCTGTGCTTAAGCAAGGTTGCGATGCTCATCACCCAGAATATTACCGAGTGTTTAAGCATTGGTGTGATGAATATTTCTACCTGAAGCATCGCCAAGAAACTCGTGGCGTTGGCGGTCTTTTCTTCGACTATCAGGATGGTCAGGGTAAACTGTATCAGGGACCGTACTCAGATACTCCAGCTGCCATTTATAGCAACAAGATGGAGACACTAGCACCGCGCAGTTGGGAAGAAGTATTTGCATTTGTGTGCACCTGTGGAAAAACATTTGAACCTGCTTATGTACCTATTGTGGAACGAAGGCGGTCAATGGAATATGGTGATCGCCAGCGTCAATTCCAACTTTATCGCAGAGGTCGGTATGTAGAATTTAACCTAGTTTATGATCGTGGCACAATTTTTGGTCTTCAGACGAATGGACGCACTGAGTCAATTTTGATGTCGCTACCACCTCTAGTACGGTGGCAATACGACTATAAGCCAGAATCAAACACTCCAGAAGCAGAATTATACAATACTTTCTTGACGCCTCAAGATTGGGCTAGTTGGAAATTTCCTAATAAGAGTTAAAATCCTTTGTTTGAAGCACAGGAATAAATCAAAGATCTTAAGCAGAACTTGCAAAGGTGAAAGCTGGAGGAAAGTCTGGAGAAATTAAGGCTCAGGAAGCTGAAATTGTTCGCATTGAACAACAACGAAAAAGCGAAATTGAACCTAAACGAGTTTCAATTGTTTCCTGGCAAGCAGAGGTCAACAATGCTAATGCTGAGTACAATCGCTATTTTTCACTTTACTAGGACTTACGCATTGACAGAAATTGTCTGATATGGTGTAGGCAATTTTAGCGCTTCAACGTTTGATTTTTCCACGAATGAGATTTTTCCTGTCCACCGTAGGGG
>CAZZVG010000697.1:0-4307 GCA_964657295.1 Iningainema sp.
AGGTCACTGTTCGCCTTCGTACTAGTATTAAATTTGACCAGTTGTGGCGAGAAAGCTGTCAGCCAAGTCCCAAATACGTCTAGCGGCGTGCAGGAAAAAGCTCAACTTTCCCGACAAATCTCCGAAGTTTCCCCACCTACAGCAATTCAAGAACTGCGTCAAGCTTTAGAAGTCTATCAGCCACAAGTAACAATTGTTACTCCTAAATCAGACGAAGTACTGCAAGACAACACAGTGAATGTTAGGTTTGAAGTTAAGGATTTACCTATATTTAAAGAACCACAATTAGATCTAGGACCGCATTTACACGTAACTCTTGATAACGAACCTTACACAGCCATCTACGATTTAAATCAGCCCTTGGTTTTGCCAGAGTTGTCTCCTGGTACGCATACCTTACGAGTCTTTGCCTCGCAACCTTGGAATGAAAGCTTTAAAAATGAAGGCGCGTATGCCGAGACAACATTTCACATCTTCACCAAAACCGATGACAATCACCCCAATCCAGCCCAGCCCCTGTTAACTTATAACAGTCCCCAAGGTGATTACGGGGCAGAACCGATTTTACTGGACTTTTACCTAACTAATGCGCCACTGCATATAGTTGCTCAAGATAACCCTAAGGATGAAATTGCTGATTGGCGCATTCGCTGTACTATTAATGGTGAAAGTTTTGTTTTAGATCGCTGGCAAGCAGTTTATCTTAAAGGCTTTAAGCCTGGTAAAAACTGGGTAAAACTGGAATTTCTCGACGAACAGGGCAACCCTGTCAAAAATGTCTTTAACAGCACAGTCAGACTCATCACCTACGAACCCAAAGGGAAAGATACTCTGTCGAAAATTATCAGAGGAGAAATCTCAGTCGATAAAATTCGTGGAATTGTCGATCCTAACTACACCGCTAAGACACCAGAGATTCAACCCACTCCTACTTCAACACCTAAGGTTGAAAAATTACCAGAAGCACAGCCCCCAGAAGAAAAACTTCCCACAGTAGAACCAACTCCTAGCTTACCCCCCACGTTACCAGAGATTATCGAGTCTCCTCTACCAGAAACCACAATCGAACCAAAGCCTGAGGTAACTCCAGAAGCTGAATCAAAGCCTGTACCTGACAAGGCTACTCAAGAGCTAGAGAAAAAAAGATTTCGCGGATTCTTTCAACGTCGTCGAGAATCATCAGTAACTCCCACACTACCAGAAACCACCATCGAACCACAACCTGAGGTAACTCCAGAAGCTGAATCAAAGCCTGTACCTGACAACGTTGCTCCCCAACCAGAGAAAAAAAGATTTCGCGGATTCTTTCAACGTCGTCGAGTACCATCCGTAACTCCCGAGCCAACTCCCACTGTGTCGCCCACGCCACCAGAGATTATCGAGTCTCCACTACCAGAAACCACCATCGAACCACAACCTGAGGTAACTCCAGAAGCTGAATCAAAGACTTTACCTGAAAAAGCTGCTCAAGAGCCAGAAACAGTGAGAAAGATTCTTGAAAGCAGCGAGAAGTCAACCAAAGATACTCAATTGCAACCCTTGAGATAAAGCGGACACAAAGGCAAGTGCTTTGACGGGATTACCGACAGTATCCAAAACAGGGCTGTAACAGGCGATCGCACCCTCACCAGGGACGATCGCCAAAAGTGTGCCACTAATGCCTGACTTCATCGGCAAACCAGTTCGGATCGCCAACTCCGAAGAAGCCTCATAAAGTCCGCAGCTCAGCATCAGTGCATTGACACTACGACAGTTTTGTGGTGTAATTAATTTACTTTGATTAGTCAGAAGTTTTCCTAAAAGAGCTAAATCTTTCACTGTTCCTGATAAACAGCATATTTGCTCGTAAGTGTCAAGGGCTGTCTCTAAATTCTTTAGATATCCACTCGTGGTTAGGTACTTAGCGATTTCGCGATTTGTAATTGAGTTCGCCAAGCGCACGGAAGCGAGCATCACTTCGTCCAACTGGAAATAACTCCCAGCTAATTGATTTAGCCATTGACACAGCCGACGTGTGCGATCGCGCGGGTTGTCTCCGGGTAATTTATCAGCTAAGGTAATAGCCCCACTATTGAGCATCGGATTGCGAGGTCGTCCGTTATCGGCTATAAGTTGATCGAGGGAATTGAAAGGAGCATCTGATGGTTCAACCCCAACCCAGTGAAAAACTTTCTCTGCTCCCAGATTTTCTAGTAAGTAGAGTAGCGAAAAAGGCTTGATCACGCTCATCAGAGGAAATACGCAAGCTGTCTCGCCCTGGCTGAAATGCCCGGACTTACAGTCAATGTAAACGGCAAACCAACGAGAATCAGCCATAGCCAAAAGCGGAATGCGATCGGCAACTCGTCCAAGATAAGTTAAAGCTCTAGCCTGTTCTACCCACGCTGATAACTCAGTAGTTGTTAATCTTTCCAGTCCGGTCATCGTTAAGTTTAAAAAATATTGTAACAATTAAAGCGGCGTCAGGACGATGCCTATTTCAACTGAAAAATCATACATGCTCATGACAAATTATGTTCAATGCCCGTGTGAGAGCGCCAGAACTCCCTCAAGATTTTCCTTGGCTTAACACAGACACACCCTTGTCTCTAAAGCAACTGAAAGGTAGAGTCATCATTTTAGACTTTTGGACCTACTGCTGCATCAACTGTTTGCATATCCTACCAGACTTGAAATATCTAGAACAGAAATATCGCGATCGCCTGACGATTATTGGCGTACATAGTGCTAAATTTGACAACGAAAAGGAAACCGAAAACATTCGTCAAGCTATCTTGCGCTACGATATCGAACATCCAATTTTAGTAGACAAGGGTTTCGAGGTTTGGCAACAATATGCCGTGCGTGCTTGGCCAACCTTAGTAGTCATCGATCCAAAAAGTTATATAATAAGCTCCTTCTCTGGTGAAAATCATTGTCATGTGTTAGATGAATTAATTCAACAGTTAATACACCAACATCAACAGCAAGGAACTATCAACTTTCAAGAACTAAACCTTTCCTTAGAAAAACAGCGACAACCATTAATTACACCCCTGGCTTTTCCTAGTAAAGTCTTAGCAACAAAAGCAAGATTATTCATTGCCGATTCCGGACATCACCGCTTGGTAATAAGTAACTTAGAAGGAAAAATCATACATTTAATTGGTACAGGGAAATCTGGGTTAACAGATGGTAGTTTTTCAGAAGCGCAGTTTTTTACACCTCAAGGAATGGCATTTGATGAAGAAAATCAAATCTTATACGTTGCCGATACCGATAATCATGTTTTGCGGCGAGTTGACTTGAAGCATCAAGTCGTGCAAACCATCGCCGGCACTGGCAAGCAAAGCCGCAACCTCCATCCTCAGAGTGGTAATGGACGAGAAACAGCGCTTTCATCTCCTTGGGATTTACAAAAAATAGGAAATAGCCTCTTAATCGCAATGGCTGGTTCTCATCAAATCTGGCAAATGGAATTGGACACCAGTATCATCAGAACTTATGCTGGTATTGGTGCAGAAGCTTGTATTGATGGCACACTTTCTGAATCTGCCTTTGCCCAACCCAGCGGCATTACCACTGATGGCGAAGAATTGTACATTGCTGATAGCGAAGTTAGCTCAATTCGTGGCGTGAGATTGGTTGAACCTCAACAAGTCAGAACTGTTTGTGGCAGTGGCGATTTATTTGGTTTTGACGATGTTGATGGACAAGGTTCCGATGTCCGCTTGCAGCACTGTTTGGGGGTGGAGTACGCTGAGAATTATCTTTGGGTAGCAGATACTTACAACCACAAAATTAAACGAGTTGATCCTCATACAGGCGATTGTCAAACAGTATTGGGAAGTTCGGCGGGATTCCAAGATGGTACAGGTAAAAATAGCCGCTTCTTTGAACCTTCAGGATTAAGTATTATAAATTCTCATTTATATATTGCTGATACAAACAATCATGCCATTCGCCAAGTTAATTTGGATACACTGAGCGTCACAACTCTAAAATTTCCAGGCTTGTGTGCTCCAGATGTGTGTATTCCTAATTAAATGTTTTTCTGGATATGCTTGGTGTGTACTAGAAATATGTCTTACAACATTTGCTTCTAAATAAAAACGTGAAATCAGTAGAGTTATTTACAGGTGCTGGAGGTTTGGCGATAGAAACAGCTTACGCTGGCTTCCATCACTTAGCGCTCGTCGAACGGGATAAGCACAGCTGCCAAACCATCCGTGAAAATCAACACCTCGGGGTTCCCGTTGTTAGCGACTGGTGCGTCCATCAGATGGATGTGGTGGATTTTGATTTTTCTACTGTTAATGGGGAAATAG
>CAZZVG010000698.1:0-4306 GCA_964657295.1 Iningainema sp.
GGGGGGACAATTTTGAAGAAATGTCCGCTACTCCTGCTCAAGTCATCGGTTGGCGGCTTGATATTGAGACTGTGTTGGAGTTGAAAAACTCTGCGATCACCGCTTATCGTTCTCAAACCACTAACCTAATTGATGATGATCCCGAAGGCTTTCGCTTGACACCAGAGATGCTGTTGAACTTTACCCGTCCTTGGGAAGTGTACTTAGAAGTCAAGAATGCTCATGGCTAATAGCTGTTGCTGAGAATAGCGGATAAATATTACCAATTCCCTTTTATCCAAATCAATTTTGATCTTACTTATTTAATAGCATGAAATTGGCCATTTTTGATATTGATGAAACGCTAACCAGCACATATAATGTAGATAGCCAGTGCTTTGTCAAGGCATTTGCTGACGAGTTCCAATTCAAAGAAATTAATACAAACTGGGCGAGTTACGGACATACAACTGATTCTGGTATAACTTTACAGATTTTTCAAGAGTACCTGGGACGCATTCCCGAAGCTAGCGAACTGTCTAGGTTCCAAGATCGGTTTGTCGAGTTATTGCAGGAACAATACACGGCAAATCCAGCTTTGTTTTTAGAAGTACCGGGAGCAGCCGTAATGTTACGGAAACTCACCCAAGGAAAAGATTGGGCGATCGCAATTGCAACAGGAGGCTGGCGTGCGTCAGCTTACATGAAGCTTGAAGCTGCGGGGTTAGATGTTGCACAATTGCCTTCCGCGTTTACAGATGATGGAATTTCCAGAGAAGACATTGTCAAAACCGCAATATCAAGAGCTAAAGCTGTTTATAGTCAGTCAGAATTTGAAAAAATAGTTTGTATCGGCGATGCTATTTGGGATGTTTTAACTGCTGGCAAACTGCAATTAGGCTTTGTTGGTATTGCTGGCGATAAACAGAGGAAAGTTTTGGATGATGCTGGAGTTGAGCAGATCGTAGAAGACTTCTCCAATTTTGACGAGTTCTTAGCGGCTTTGAACAATGCTAGCATTCCCAACCTCAATAGACCGCAGCTGCAAAAGCATTCGCTTCGACCAAGCTATTTTGAAGCTCTATACGGCACAAATCCCGATCCGTGGAAATTCGAGACGAGTGAGTACGAAGCTAACAAATATGCTAATACAATCGCCGCCCTACCCAAACAGCGATATCATTCAGCCTTGGAAATTGGCGGTTCCATTGGCGTTTTGACCGAAAAGCTAGCTCATCGCTGCGACTCGCTGCTATCAGTTGATGTCTCAAAACTTGCTCAAGATCAGGCAATTCAGCGCTGTCAACACCTTCCTCATGTACGCTTCCAGATTATGCACATACCAGAGGAGTTTCCTGACGAGATGTTTGACTTAATTCTCGTTTCAGAAGTTGGCTACTACTGGTGCTGGGAAGACTTGAAAAAAGCACAAGCATTAATACTTAATCACTTAGAAGCTGGCGGACATCTGCTCCTAGTTCATTGGACACTGTATGCCAGCGATTATCCCTTAAACGGCGATCAAGTTCATAACTCATTTTTGGAATTGACCCCAACTCAACTGCGACATCTCAAAGCTCAATGTGAGGAAGAATATCGGCTCGATTTGTTTGAGCGAGTGTAAATCGCAAAGTTTTCCTCAAGAGCGATCGCTAATACCAATCTACGTATATTTATGTTATAAAAGTGACTTGAATTATCTGAATCCAAGTTGCTAGTTGCTCTTGTGGGCGATCGCTTCCGGTCACTTAAGCAATAAAATCCCCAACCGTCAGAAAATGACCAGTTAAAGTTCACACAACCGTTTCTCTATCCAAGAATTTAAACTTTGTCCCTCTTTTTTTGCTCTGATTGAAATTGCTTTATGTAAATTCGGACTAATTCTCAATACGAACCTACCTGAAAATGGTTTTTCCGGTTCCTCTCCGCGTTCAAAGCAAAAGTTTAAATAAACATCTACTGAATCATGAAATGCTTGCTTTAATTCTTCGACGCTTTTACCTTGAAAAGTTATTACGTCTCTAAGATTAATGACTTCACCATGAAAAATTTCTGCATCATCATCAAACTCTACAGTTGCTTCATAACCTTTATAAATCATTTGTCACTCCCGCTTCTGCCAAAAAACGACGTACCGACTTAACTGCACCTTTATCTGCTTCTTTCTCTGGATGTGGTCTGTGAAAAACTGCTCTTATTCCATTGAAAACAACTATTACTCTTGACCCAGCACCTTCTGATACTTCAGCACCAAGAGCAATTAGCATATTCTCAATGTCATTCCAAGAGATATTAGATTTGAGCGGGTTCTCAAAAATCGCATCGAGCGTTTTTTGGTGTTTACTATTAAGTCTCATTTTTATATAGTATCATAAACTGATACTACTAACTACTAATTATCATAGTTATTCAACTTTGCAAGATATTAATTGGCAAATCTTAAAATCTGTAACAATTCAGGAGGCAGTAAGGTCTAATTTATAACTGAATGATAAAACTATCTCGCAGGTGAAAATCTGCTTGTGTGCCTTGATGAGTCAACGCCCAGTAAGTTACCTCGCCGTCTCTAAGTTTGATAACTGCGGTGATCGCTATTTCGAGGGCTTGGTTCGGTGTCACAATTCGAGCCAAATCCACAGTTGAGGCAAGTGTTAAACTGTCTGATTGGTTGTGAACGCTAAATGGAAGCGTCGTAAAGGCTACTTCTTCTTGCATTCCTTGACGGTATCCATCAAAGCGATAGACATTCCAGTTTTCGGTAGGGGAGAGGTTGAATTCCCAATACCGTTCAGAATCCTTGATGCCAAGGAAGAACTCAAAGCAGGTGTCTTCCCACAGTTGATGCTTTCGTGTTGGTAAATCTAATTGTGTAGCAATTGCGACTTCCTTAAGGTCGCCAAGGAGTGCGTAAGTGATAGTGAGTTGATTTGTACATCGGGCGATATTACCTGCGATTTTCAAATTAGGCAGGGATGCGGTAGAAGAAAAGGGTTGTAGGGAAAATGTCTGATCGTTCATTTCATCTGTTGGATAATCGTGCGAATCTTTGTTTCCTGGGATTCGATATTCTCAGTCAGCTTAAACTGCACAAGTGCCCTTGCCAGGTTATGTTCTGGGTACTTGACCTTAAAGTATACATCCCCAGCTAAGTAGTCAGCAAAGAATCGCAGTCCCAACTCAAAAGCAATGAGACGAATTGCCTCGTATATATACGTGTAGTCATCCTCAGTTAGAAATTCCTTTGCTACCGAGAGATAACCTTGTAAGATTCCCTGACAGATATCTGTATCAAAATAAACACTTTCCCATTGCTTGGGTTCCTCTCCTAGAGGATTACAACCAGATCGCAAACAATCGCCAATGTCGTAATGTACCAGACCGGGTTTAACGGTGTCTAGGTCTATCATACTAACAGCCAGCCCGGTAGCAGTGTCGAACATCACGTTGTTTATTTTGGGATCGCCGTGCATCAGACGCAGGAGCAGCTTGCCTTGGGCTTTGGCATTTTCCAGGACATTTGCACAGACTTTGCGATCTTCTACAAACTGCAAGCAGTAGTTTACTTCGGTAGATTGCTGTATGTTAGTCTTTACCAAAACTTCTTCATAATGCTGAAGGTAAAGCGGTGTAATATGGAACCCTTCGAGGGTGTCAGCAAGTTTTTCCGAGGGCAAATCGCTGATCAGATTGTGGAACATACCCAAGGCATAGCCAATTTCTTCAGCTTGTTCTGCATCGCGCATAGTGTCGAAAGACTGCGTGTCTTTAATAAAACTGATCGCCCGCCAAAAGGAGCCATCTGCATCCTGATAGTAGTCTTGAGTATCCTGAGTCAACAAGACTCGTGGCACTTCCCAACGGCGATTGAGGGGATTACTTTGTAAACGTTTGCGAACATGCTCAGTGAAGGTACGCATATTTCGCATAATAAGTTGAGGCTGACGAAACACTTGTTGGTTGATGCGTTGCAGGATAAAACGTTGTTCTTCAAGAGAATCCAGGTTGACCAGAAAGGTGTCATTTATATTACCATTTCCAAATGCTTGAACGCTTGAAACCTTCCCGTGAAGGGCGAATTGCTCGGCAATGGCAACAAGATTATTTGTCTCCTGTATTTTGATGTCTGGTGTCATGTTTATATTTGAGTTACACTACTTCCTAGGTGACTGCACGAAGGCAATAGGAGACATCGTAGCGTAAGTTTCGCCTCTAGTAGGCTGTATTTTTGTGGCGATGAGGGTGAGGCATCGCACTCTCACAGGAAAAGCCGATTCAAGTCCAACAAGGCATCTTCAAACCCAGGAATTGGAACTGACTGGTTAGGTAG
>CAZZVG010000699.1:0-4303 GCA_964657295.1 Iningainema sp.
TCACGGAAGCAATTTTCCAAGCCCAAGAGAAAATGCACCTGATTGCTATCTCTACCGTGCCAATTTATATTCTGCGTTTATTGGCAATGCTTTGGGCAATGCAACTCCACTATGGAATTGAATATGTTGCTGGCATCTTAATATTTTCAGAATCATTAATTCTAGTAATTGAGTGGATTATCTTAACAAATATAGTTAAACCAAAATGGCAAATTGACCAAGATTTTATCTGGAACACTATCAAAGCCACTCGGACATTCTTTGCTATTGAAGGAATCGGCATTATTGCTACTAAGATAGATATACTTATCCTCTCCATCTTAGGCAGTGAGGTGCTAATTGGTATTTATGGCGCTATGTCACAATTGCTGCAACCCTTCTACATTATTTCTAGTAGCCTAACTTTAGCAGCCTTTCCTGGTATGTCAAAAGCAGTATATTTAGGAAAAGAGAAGCAGCGTGAGTCAACAGAAAGTGTGATTGAAATCCTACTGTGTATTGGGCTACCTTTTTTCATAGGATTGTTATTTTTTGGAAAAGAGCTACTATTATTTATTTATAAAGACTCAAGTTTTGCACAAGCAACTATAATTCTACATATCATTTCACTATCACTCATTACGTCCAACTTTTCCCGCTCGTTTAGCTACCTACTAATAGCAAATGGTTTCGAGAAGTTTAATCTCTTGGAAGTAACGCTCACTACTGCTGTCGGAGGAGTAGCAGGTGTGATGTTGATTTCTCAGTATAAGTTACTAGGTGCAGCGCTGATGAATTTAGCAATGACTTTTACTAACTTCGGCGTATTTACATATGTTGTCTACAGTCGCCTATTTTCATTGCAGTTATGGCGAGTGATGCGTCGTCCTCTCCTAATTAGCCTTTTCATGTCGATTGTATTTTTGATCCTGCAAAAAATTAATTTGGATTTTTTATTAACTCTCATTGTATCAACTTGTTCTTATTGCTTTTTCGCTGGTTTACTGGCTATTCGTGAATTTGGAGGATTTGATTCTGTATGGCAAAAACTTTTAAGCAAAAGGTAATCTGAGGAACGCTTAATGATGCTGGTAGCCACATATAAGATCCCCGACTTCTATAAGAAGTCGGGGATCTTCATCTTGAATTAATTTACACCAGTACTTAATTAGTCATACGAGCGATATAGCTATAAATTCACATTTTAAAGCTATTACTTTAAAATCACTACACAAATTTTTAGGGATAAATACAGTTATAAATCAGAATAATTATGAAATAGACTTGATCAGAAACACTTGATAGAGAATCTTACTTTTAAATATTTTACATGAATTGGACTTGGAAACGCTCTTGATTTGAAAATAAACCACTTATTGATGGCAAGAATATAAAATTCAGTGCTTCAGATATCACACAGATAAACGCAATCATAGATTGGTTGATATTTGAAAGCTTTAAAACCCTATCTCAGGGCTGATACTTTTTTGACTTGTATTGAATTATAACAATTTGAAGATAGCACTGTATGCAATCCACACTTGAGAAAATATCACCTTTAGAATCTCGTTACATTCTCACTATGCGCGTAGACGCTACTAGCTATGAAGATGCAACCCAAAGAATTTTAGCTTGGACAGAAAAAAGAGAGAGCAAATGTGTTTGTGCTTCCAATGTTCACATGACAATGGAAACTTATGATAATGGACTATTTGCCCGAACAATTAACAGTGCCGATTTGATTACAGCTGATGGTATGCCTTTGGTATGGGCTTTACGCAGTCTTGGTGTCAAAAATGCTTCGCGAGTTTATGGCCCCACTCTCACCTTACATGTGTGTAAAGCAGCAGCACAGAAGGGTATTCCCATTGCTCTGTATGGCGGTACACCAGAAAGTTTAGCGGCATTTGTCGAGTTTTTGGAAAAGCAATTCCCAGGCATTAAGATTGCCTGCCACATTTCACCACCTTTCCGTCCATTGACAACGGAGGAAGATGCAGCGTTTACTCGCCAAATTGTCGAATCAGGAGCGCAAATTTTATTTGTAGGTATTGGTTGCCCACGACAAGAAATTTGGATTGCAGAACATAAAAACCGGATTCCAGCAGTTATGCTAGGTGTTGGGGCCGCTTTTGATTTTCATTCTGGTCGAGTCAAGCAAGCTCCAAGCTGGATGCAAAAGATGAGTTTAGAATGGCTATTTAGACTGATAATGGAACCAAAACGTTTGTGGAAGCGATATTTTAAGCATAACCCTCGATTTGTGGTGTTTTTCCTCATACAACTGCTAAATAACAAATTGGGATTAAAATTATTTGCAACTAACCATTAATAGATTAAGTAAGTTAGCGTAAATAAACATAACTTGACAATCACGAGTTGTTAATAGTTTTTAGGGGCAGGTTTAATGTCATAACTTGTTAAACCCGCTTATAAAGTTGTTAGTTGGCTTTACAGTATCTCAACATTTGTTTACATATTTAGGTTCACTAAGTACTGCATTGCATAAATTCGGATCGTAAAAAAAAGCTTGTAGTTGCGCTTTAGCGCTCTTACCAACTACGAACATAACGCTATAAATTTATGCAATTTGGTACTAAAGAACTTCTTCTTGATGACCTAGATATGCGAATACTTATTGTTATTTATTATGTCTAAAAATAGATTTTCAATCTTTAATATCGCTCTACCTTTCGTCATTTTTTTAACTACATTTTTTGTTTTCAAAATTTTAAATACTAATAGTAGTACATTTGATGAAAAGAAAACTCAAGATACATATGCCAGGGGCGATTTTGAGGCGAAAGAAGTCAGCGGAACGAAGGATTATACTAAAATATTGGGTAAAAAATACTATGTTGATAATGTTAAAGGAAATGATAGTAATCTCGGCACAACACAAACTCTTGCATTCAAAACAATACAGCAAGCCAACCAAAAAGTTACGGCGGGAGATATTGTTTATGTAAAAAATGGGACTTACGACGAAAATATTACAGTCATAAAATCTGGAACATCTCGGAGTTGGATTGTTTTCCAAGCTTTTCCTGGTGATAAGCCGTTTGTCAGAGGAATTCAAGACGGGACTTTTAAAATAGAAGGGAATTATATAAAAATAATTGGTTTTAGAATTACCTCTACTCAAATCGGATCAGGGATTCATGTCGGTAAGGGAAACCATCACACACAAATTCTCAATAATGAAATTCACGATTCTGGGTGTGGGGGTATTTCTGGGCAAGAAACGGATTATCTGTATATTGAAGGCAACGTTTCTTATCGCAACGCATTCAGATCACCTTATCAATGTAGTGGTATTTCCATTTATCAGGCTAAAGCTTATGATCAAAAGTCAGGCTTTCACAATATAATTAGAGGGAATATCTCTTACTCGAATGAAAATAAATTGCCAAGAGACGATGGAAAAGTTACTGATGGAAACGGCATTATAATCGACGATTTCAGGCATACTCAGGGTGAGAGGCGATCGCCAAAATATACAAATTGGACGTTAGTTGAAAATAACCTTGTTTTTGATAATGGCGGCAGAGGAATCGACGTTTTTCAAAGTGACAATGTTGTCGTAAGAAACAATACAGCTTTTAAAAACTTAAAATCTCGTAATTTAGAGGGGACTCTTAACGGAGAGTTAACCGCATTATTTTCTTCTAATGTACAGTTTTCTAAAAACATCGCTTATGCCAGCGATCCAGACAAAAAAACTTTGGTAGATGACTATTCTACTAATAATAAATGGGAGGATAATGTCTCTTATAATGGCTCTAAATTTGTAAAAGGCGAGCATTCTAATGCGATTTTTAGCTATAATTCAATGGTAATAGCTCCCCCTTTTATCAATTCATCTATGATTCACTAATACGGCCAAATTTTAAATGCCATTTGAAAGCAGTATTCTTAATTAAGATATATAGATAAGTATGGAATCCAGAGAATCAGTTGATTTCGATTTAACCCGCTATTTATTAATATTGAAACGGCGGTGGATGTTTGTTAGTAGTATCTTTTTGACCACAGTAGCTCTCAGTTATGTAGCTACAACATTTATGAAGCCATCCTATCAAGCAGAAGGGAAACTTTTATTCAGAATCCCATCTTTTAGTTCTAATATCTTGCTTAATAGTTCTGAAGGACAAACAACAGGTGATTTGAGAACGCTAGTAGCAACACAAAATCCTATCAGTACTCAGATAGAAGTGATTTCTTCTCCTCCTTTGTTGCAACAGACAATCAACGAACTAAAACTCAAAAATAACAAAGGTGAACCGCAGGATGTTGGAGTATTAGAAAAAGGTTTGACTCTAAA
>CAZZVG010000700.1:0-4301 GCA_964657295.1 Iningainema sp.
ATTGTCAACAGCGACAAAATCAAAAATCCCACTTTCAAAACCAATGCCGATAAATTGCAAACAGAAATCGATGAACTCCTCAACCAACAAAAACAACTGGAAACTAAAATCCGCTCCAGTAGTCCTAAATACGCTAAGCTAAAGTATCCCCAACCTCTCACATTACCGCAAATTCAACAGCAACTCGATCAAGATACCTTGCTGTTACAATATTCCTTAGGTAGCGATCGCAGTTTTTTATGGGTAGTTTCTCCCAATTCCCTTAACACCTACGAACTACCGAAAAAGTCAGAGATAGATAAAAGCGCCATCAATTTATTTTGTTTAATCAGCCAAAACAGTTCTAAACCACCTTCGGCTACAAATAAAGAAAACCCATGTGCAGATATCAAAATTCGGCGAATTGACAAAGCTGCAGAGGAATTGAGTAAACTAGTTCTTGCACCTATAAAAGATAAATTGGCGAAAAAACGCTTAGTCATCGTCGCCGATGGTGCTTTGCAATACATTCCCTTTGCCGCGTTAGCTGATTTGAATTATCCACCCGCTCAGGATTCAAAATCTTCAACTAATAGCGAAAATTCTCCACCAAACCAGAAAGATATTTCCTGTTCAAACACTGGTAGTATTCGTATTTGTCAAGACAATGACTCGCCACAGAACAAATTTGATTACCAACCATTATTTATCAACCATGAAATAGTCAATCTCCCTTCTGCTTCAACCATTGCTATCCAACGTCAAGAACTCGCCACTCGTTCATCAGCAGGCAAAAAAACCTTAGCCATTCTCGCCGATCCAGTGTACAGTGCTGACGACGTGCGATTCAACAGTATCCGAAGTAAACAACTCAACAAGCAACAAGATTTCCGCAGTATAGAGCTAGAACGCTCTGCCCTCAAACGTTCCGCCGATATTCTCAATCGCCAAGGCTGGCAACGACTTCCAGGAACTCGCAAAGAAGCTGATGCAATTTTAAACATTTTCACTTCAATTCCTGTACCCGACTCCAACAGCCTACAAGTCTTCGATTTTGATGCTAACTATAACTGGGCTACCAGCAGTGCTTTAAATAAATTTCGGATTTTACACTTTGCTACCCACGGCTTTGTTAATGATGCAAATCCAGAGTTATCGGGTATTGTTCTTTCCCTGGTAGATAAACAAGGTAAAGATATTCGGGGGTATCTGCGCTTAGGCGATTTATTTAACCTTGATTATCCCGCCGATTTAATTGTTCTGAGTGCCTGCGAAACCGGATTAGGTAAGGAAATCCAGGGTGAAGGATTGGTAGGATTGACAAGAGGACTAATGTATGCAGGTGCAGAGCGGCTGGTGGTGTCGCTGTGGCAGGTTAATGATCAAGGGACAGCTGAGTTTATGCAAGAATTTTACAAACAAATGTTGCACTCAGGTAAGCCAGCAAATGTTGCATTGCGAGCGACACAGTTGAAAATGTGGCAACAGGAAAAATGGCGTAATCCTAATTATTGGGCAGCGTTTACATTTTTGGGTGAGTGGCGATAATGTGCCTTCAGCATAGCTGACGCTGAAGCTGTTTGGTTTCTTCGTCAGTTAAGTGATCGCCTATTTTAAACTCCTCAATTCGTTCCTCTGTATATATCTCAATTGGATACACTCCAGCAGGACGTAGTAAAATTCCACCATCAGCAGTAGTTTCGACCAGTAGCATAGTTTCCCCCTCCAACCCTAGATGATTGAGAATTGCTTTGGGAATAGAGACTTGACCTTTTTTTCCTAGCTTGATGACTTCCATAATTCAAAATAACCGTAATCCGGCAACCCAGAATTTAAGTAAATAATAACCGATCAGGGGGAGAGAATTCCGTTTTCTCCTTCAACTTATTTGGGCAAGACATTTGATCGCCGCATCAATATTGGAGAAGGATAGCTTAAAGGCAGGCAAATGTTTGACGATCTCGCAGATTCTTTGAATGGCAGCCTGTTTGTGATCTGTAAAGTTGATACAATTACGTAGTAATTCAATAGCCGCAGTTCCTGGCGAACAGGGTGATATTTGAGCCTGGGTTTCTCTATCAAAGCTGGGAAATACAATCGCCTGAATCGGTAACGGCGAACGACAAATGGTATTGAGATCTAGAGTGACATCAAACTTCGGTACTTCCCAGAGGCGATCGCTTGGCACCAGTTCACCTGTATTTTGCCGCACTCTTGGAGTTTGAGGAAAAGGAAAAATGTTACCAGTAGCTAACTCCAATGGTAACACATCATCGGACAGGTAACGCCATCCTTGTTGGTAGAGTTGGGTAACTAGAGTACTTTTCCCACCACCACCAGGAGCGGCAAATACCACTGCTCCTGTCTCATTTGCTACTGCTCCTGCATGAAACCACAGTAGCTCTGGATGGACTAGCAATAGCCCCATAACAACTTCATATTTGACTGCTTGTAACAAATCCATCTGTTCTGCGTAGGCGTAGCCCGCCGTTCGCGGTAGCGTCTCTGAAAGAGAAGGCATCGCATCATGCACCTTCCCTCCAGATTGCATGATGTAGTTTCCGGCTTCCTGCCTGATTGTTATTTGACGCACAATCAAGGAAGGCTGTAGCTCCAACATGGCGTAAAACCATTGCTTCAAAGTTGTGTGGACATCAACAATTGCTGTCTCCACCATGACCTGATATTGTCCGAAAGTAATGTATAACGGTGGCAAGCTCATGCCTTTAATCGAAATATTACAAACTTTCTAACAAGCCTAACTTGTGAAATTGGGTAACGGTTGTGTAAATGTCTTCCAGCAACACCTCCCCAGCACAACCCAACTGTTGACATAATACAGTTGCCATATCTTCTATAGTGTGAGTGCCATCGCAGAGTTGCCAGATTTGTTTGGACGAGTGGTTAAGGGTAATACCCAATTCTCCCTCGCTATTATAGATCAGTAGTTCGTCGCCTAAATCGTAGACATCAAAACTTTTGCGGCGAGGACGTGCAGAGGCGATCGCTTTTCCAACCCAATCAACATCAGATTGAATTGCCATCGATTGCTTTCGTTCGTCAGTGTTACTACCAAGGCTACGCCGATCAATAAATCCTAACTTCTCCCCAAGCAATCGCAGGGGGCGAAGCAGATAGTAGAAAAAAGTTAAGGGCTTGGGCAAAACAATCAGACGACGATCGCGCACATTCGGCACGAATAACCGCCAGACAAAATACTGTACTCGCTCAGAAAAGCGATCGCGAACCCACAATCGGAACAAAGTCGGAATCAAGCGAGATTCTCCTGGTAGATGAGCGAACAAGTCGCTGCATACTTGTTGCATCAGCGTCGGGAGAGTTTGTTCGTTTTGGATTGCAGCTTGCACTGTCTCTGGTAAAGGTACCTCTAACAACTGCCACGCCAATCCAACTCCAAGTAACAGCATTCGTTGGCTGTGTAATTGCAACGCTTGGGTTAGCACCCAGTTCCAATCCAAGTTGGGATAAGCCCTAATCAATTCTGCAATATCACAGATCCATTTCAGTTTGCCCCAGCACTCTTTCGCCCCGTGGGCGCACAATGCCAACAGTAAGTCTTCAGGTGCAAGAGTTGAAACTGTTGTTCCAAGCATTGACAGCGATTGGCGGCGTTGCCAGATTTCCTCAACGGGCAGTTCAAAAGGGAAAAACCGAGGTGTAATCCGCCAGTGCAGATCGAGGACAACTTTGCGATCATGCCGCACAAAATCCCGCTCACTGTCAGACCATAGATTAGCCGCTTCCTGAGCATCATCTACTTCAAGTGTATCATACCCGAATGCCACTAGGAGCGCTTTCACGCGGATCAGATCTTGTGGATGGATTAACAAATCCAGATCACAAAAGGGACGCAACGACAAATTGCCGTAGAGAGCGATCGCCAGTGCCGGACCTTTGTATGGTAAAACAGGAATGTCATGTGCCTCGATCAATTGGAGGAGTTTTACCAGTTCCTGCGTGAAGAACAGAGTATTGAGGGTGCTTGTTTGGAAATCCTGGCGGAGTTTGTCAATGACTGCGATCGGAATTAGATCCGGGCAGGTATCTTGAAGGCTTTGATAGAGCAAGCCAGTCACATCATGTTCGTCTGCCAGCGACAGCAACCAAATCCAGTCTAAGTTACCACCGCAGAGAGTTTCGATGGTTTCTGCCGTGGCTGCATTTATGACAGTTCGGGTACAACAAAGGAGTAGTTGCACCTCTAGTCGTTGCGATCGGCACAGCGTACTACCGTCTTCATTACCTTGCCAAAATCCGGTCGATAAAGCAGGCTCATGATCAGAGGCGGAATTCAGCAACAC
>CAZZVG010000701.1:0-4300 GCA_964657295.1 Iningainema sp.
AAGCTTTTGCTAAAAGTGGAGGGACAGCATTTCCTATTTGGTTAAACTGGCTGTTTTCAGAACCTTGAAATTCAAACCAATCGGGAAAACTTTGCAGTCGAGCAGCTTCACGCACGGTTAATCTTCTTCTACGTCCATCTGGTAAGCGTATCCGCAACATATCACCTGTTGCACCAGCTAAATTCCGGCACGTGACTGTCCTGCAAGGGGTATTTAGGTGAACATCTCTAGGCTTGACGCATTTGGATGCTATTTCATATTTCTTCACATATTCATCCATACTGGGAGTGAGAAATTTTGAATTTTGTGTAACTGAAAAAGCTAATTCTCCTAAAGCCTCACCTGCTGTATACGGTGCGGAGAAATGTGTTTTTTCCGGCCATTCCCAACCACCTTTGTGTGCCACACAAAACAGACGTTCTCTTTTCTGAGGCACCCCGTAATCAGCAGCATTTAAAATTCGCCATTCAACAATATAATCAAGTTCTTGGAGCGCCTCAACAATTTCTTCAAAATATACTTTGTTGCGAAACAGCATACCTCGCACATTTTCAAACAAAGCCAGTTGGGGACGATAGCGCTTAACCGTAGAAATAAAAGTAGGAAAGCCATCACGACTATCTTCTAATCCAAGTTGATGCCCACCGACACTGAATGGTTGACAAGGAGGACCACCGATGATCACTGCTGCTTTCTGTAAGGAGGTTGTATATAAAGTCTCTACAATAGATAATGGTGTCAGATTAACCTGATGACATGGACTATGCAGATTATACCGATAAGTTGCACAAGCATCTTCTAAAATTTCATAACCAATAGTTTTAAAACCTGCGGCTTCAAAACCGAGAGCAAGTCCACCACAACCAGCAAATAAATCAATAACCAAGTATTCATTGTCTTGACTATGAGAAAGTTGTAGTTCTGTTTCAATCAATTTAAGATAAGGAACTTTGCACTCCAATGTCCAAGCTCAAAACTCAACAACTTATTATATAAGATTAATCTTGAGTATTTTAGCAGTAATTTGCGGAGCATCTGTAAAACTACTTACTCCCCAGGCTCTCATGTACGATTTCATTAAGGGTTTATTCTTACAGGTGCAAGTTAGGAGTTAAAGAAATAGATGATTCAAATTGACGGTTCCTATGGAGAGGGAGGTGGGCAAATTCTTCGCACCTCGCTGAGCTTATCTGCCATTACTGGTAAACCCATTTGCATAAATAGTATCCGCGCTGGACGCGAAAAACCGGGATTAGCAGCACAACACTTAACAGCAGTTCGCGCTGCCGCAACAATTTGTAATGCTAAGATACGGGGAGATGTGCTGTTTGCAACGACGCTGGAATTTATTCCTGGTAGTTCTGTACAAGCGGGAAATTATACATTTGATGTCAGCGAGGCACGAGAAGGCGGTTCTGCTGGTGCCATCACTTTAGTGTTACAGACTATTCTCTTGCCTCTAGCGCTGTGCTCTGGGGACTCAGAAGTGACACTACGAGGCGGAACTCATGTCAGTTATAGCCCCTCAATGACTTACATTGAGCAAGTCTACTTACCTACACTGTACCGTATGGGTGTGCGGGTTGAAGTGGAATTGAATGCTTGGGGATGGTATCCTCGCGGTGGGGGAGAGGTGAACTTGTTAATAAGTGGTGGTAGCAAACTTAGTGGGATCAATTTGGTAGAACGCGGTAACTTGCAGCAAGTGCTGGGACTAGCAGTAGTGACAGAACTACCTTCCCACATTCCGCAAAGAATGGTGAGTCGTGCTGAAAATTTGTTACGTGAAGCTCAATTAAAAGCTAGTTTACAGCCATTACGAGCAAAAGGTATAGCACCAGGAGCAGGTTTGTTTCTCGCAGCTAAGTATGAAAATAGTTTAGCAGGGTTTGGGGCCGTGGGACGTCTCGGTTTACCTGCACAAAAAGTAGCGCAAATGGCTTGTGAGGAACTGCTGAAGTTTCACGAGACTGGTGCAGCAGTGGATGAACACTTAGCGGATCAGTTACTGTTACCTGCTGCTTTGGCATCAGAGAAAAGTGAGTATCGAGTGGCTGAGGTTAGTCAGCACTTGACAACAAATGCTTGGGTGATTAAGCAATTTGAACTAGCACGGGTATCGGTGGATCAAGTTGATAAGCTGGTGAGTGTGGAACCGTGAAATAGTCATGGCGATCGCTTTGAAGTGTAGGAGTTCTGGTGGATGGGTAGGGTGCTTTTCGGCATATCTTGAACAGCACGCGCAGTTAATATAACTTTATGACTCGCGATCGCTATTTTTGTGATTTCTCCAGCTTAACATATCTGATAGTTCTTGAGATACTACCTCACCCAATTGACATGGGGTAGCAATACACGATACATCATGATTCAGCCGTTAAAATTAATTTTTCAAATGCAGAGTTTCCTGAATTGCCGACTTCATCAGTATAAGGAGGGGTGGAAGTGGATACCAGCTTGATTATGTCCAATATCCTGAATCCGCCAGTCCTCTTTTTCTTTCTGGGGATGACTGCTGTTTTGGTCAAGTCTGATCTAGAAGTTCCTGCCCCAATACCCAAATTCCTATCGCTTTATCTGCTGTTTGCGATTGGTTTTAAAGGAGGGGTAGAACTGATTAAAAGCGGAATCACTCAGTCCGTCGTTATCACGCTCCTAGCAGCGGTATTGATGGCTTGTGTTGTCCCAATTTACACGTTTTTTATCCTGAAGCTGAAGCTGGATATTTACGATGCTGCGGCGATCGCTGCAACCTACGGCTCTATTAGTGCTGTCACCTTCATCACTGCTAGTGCTTTTTTGAGTGAGCTTGGCATTCATTTTGATGGATACATGGTAGCCGCCCTTGCCCTGATGGAATCTCCAGCCATCATTGTCGGTCTGATCTTGGTGAATCTATTCACTGTTAGTGAGAAGCGGGACTTTTCCTGGCGTGAAGTTTTGCAAGAGGCATTTCTGAATAGTTCAGTCTTCCTGTTGGTTGGTAGCCTCTTCATTGGCGTTTTGACAGGAGAACACGGTTGGCAGGTATTAGAACCCTTTACACAAGGGCTGTTTTATGGAATTCTCACCTTCTTTTTACTGGATATGGGACTAGTTGCTGCAAGAAGAATTAAAGACTTGCAAAAAACCGGAGTTTTCCTCATTTTATTTGCCATACTAATTCCAATACTCAATGCAGCCATTGGGTTACTGATTGCCAAATTCATTGGTATGCCACAGGGGAATGCACTTTTGTTCTGTGTATTGTGTGCCAGTGCCTCTTACATTGCTGTCCCAGCTGCTATGCGGTTAACTGTCCCGGAAGCAAACCCGAGCTTATATGTTTCTACCGCTCTGGCAGTAACATTCCCGTTCAATATTATTGTGGGAATTCCGTTATATCTGTATGTAATTAACCTTTTTTGGAGTTAATAATATGCACCTAGTTAAAAAGATCGAAATTATTGCCAATGCATTTGAACTTAGCAGAATTTTAGCCGGTTTAGACAAATCAGGTGTACATGGTCATGCTGTCATCCGCAATGTTGCTGGTAAAGGATTACGAGGAACGGCGGAAGATTTGGATATGACAATGTTAGATAATGTTTACATCATCGCTTTTTGTATGCCAGAGTACGTCAAGCCTGTAGTGGAAAACATCAAACCACTGCTCAACAAATTTGGGGGTACCTGTTACATCTCAGATGTCATGGAGATTAGCTCCATAAAATGTGTCGCGTCATTATAAACAAATTGTCACTAACCTCTGGCTATAAGCCGGAGGTTTGAAAGAGAAAGATTCACCACCTTTCGCTCTTCAATGAATCCAAACAAGGATTTTATACCAAATCTATATGAAGCTGCGCCAAATTAGAAGCTAAAAGCTAGATGGTTGGCGTACGAGTGTAACATCCTCTATTTTCTTGACATTCCTAAGCATTTATACATCTTTCGTAAAGATGAAGCAGTGCATTTGGGCTGTAGCTAAGGGCATGACGATTGAAGTGCCGTTATCTGACATTAATCTTGCCACAAGGTAATCCCTCCCAATAAACCAGTTTGGTACAGGACATGATTGAACTCATTACAGTGTTCTCAGCGCGTTTATATGGTTCGAGGAGTAAGAAAAACAAGAAATTGCTCGATGGGATGACTGCTGTCGTAAACGAGGTACTTTGATGCTGTTAGGTTTGAAAACAGAATTAAAAATTAACAATCAACAACGTACCCAGCTAGCGAAGCATTGCGGAGTAGCACGTCATGCTTGGAACTGGGGTCTGGCTCTAACTAACCAAATACTCGACCACAACAAAGCTAA
>CAZZVG010000702.1:0-4300 GCA_964657295.1 Iningainema sp.
TAGGGTAGGCGAAAACGATCGCTACCTCTACAAGTCATCGCCATAATTTTGGTGACGATAAAGTAGGTAACCAATTTTACCGCTATTGTGGTTAATCAAGCTAGATTAGTCTTGGTTATCTTTTTGGCAAGGTTATTTTTATGGAAACGAACGAGTTAAAATTTTTACTTACCTTACTGGGTTGTGCAAATTATCGGTCCACTCTTAGCGCTAAAGCCTTTGACAGCTTTAAAGGTAAAGACAAAATTTGTCGAGATTTGGGCGATCGCGAACTCGTAGACTTTTCTCGCGAGATTGCCTCAGTCAACATTTTACCACCCGGCCAAGCCCTGCTCAAACTCGAACCAGCCCAAATACCCCTTGTAGATAAAGAACACAAGGTGCTGGAAAAGATCAGTAAAGCTTCAGGTAAAATTACCCCCAGCAAAATCAAAATGTCCTCGCTCAAAGCAGCTGACAAAGAAGCAATCTTAACAGCCCTTGATGAAAGAGGATTAATTGAAGCTGAACAAAAAATTACCAGGACGAAAGCTGAGGTATGGCTGACTCAGCGAGGACTAGAGTATTTGCGAGATGACTACTACCCCAAGGGAAAGGCAATCATCAGCCTGGATCTGCTGAGCAATTATTTGGGCTTGTTGCGGAAATCTCTACATAATAAGCCAGCAGTAGTACCTACCACTGAAAAATCACCAATTGTCACAATTGTCAATCTCACTGACGAAGACATTTTACAAACCATTCGGAAATTAGATCGGGAACTCGGTACTGACAATTATTTGCCAATTTTCCATCTGCGGCAACAGTTACAACCTTCCCTATCACGCGATGAATTAGACAAGGCACTTTACAGTCTGCAAGCAAATGACCAAATTGAATTGAGTTCCTTACAAGAAGCTAACGCCTACAGTCCGGAACAAATTGATACTGGAATTCCTCAAAATATTGGTGGCCCGCTGTTCTTTATTTCTGTAAACTAGCAATTTTTTATGGTAGTTATTTGTACAACCTTTGCTCTATAGTCTCGTCGGAGTTCACTTATGACATCGATTGACGACCTTATTAAACGTGAAGTTAACCCTTTTGACTTAATCAATTTGAAACCAGGTAACTTTTGGGGAGAACACCAAGACTTGGTACAAATGGTTAAGTCAATTCATCAAGAGGAAGTGACTGATATTGAAGAGTTGCTAGACTTAGTGGCAACAGATCATCTTAGTCGCACTGTACTGATATTAGGAGACACAGGTTCTGGCAAAAGTTATTTATTAGGTAGGATTAAACGTACTCTCAATTCTAAAGCGTTTTTTGCCTACATTGGTTCGTGGTTTAATAGCGATCGCATTTGGCGTCATATCTTACAATACAGTGTTGATAGTTTGATGCAAGTGCCAGAGGGTCAAAAAGATTCGCAGTTGATAATCTGGCTAAAAAGTTTATCTGCTTTTACTAAACGCAGCCTCAAACAGCGGATGTTTAATAATAGTATTTGGGAGTTATTACAAAGCGATCGTCAAAAGTTTATCAAACATCTAAAGGACACTTATAAAACAACAGGTATTTACAATTCAGACATTTTTTTTGGCGTACTATACGACCTCACCGATCCCGAACTCTATCCATTAGCCTGTGAGTGGTTGCGGGGAGATAACTTAAGTGAAGAGTCTATGCAAGCCTTAAAAGTTAAATATTGTATTGATACAGAAGATGCAGCCAGAAGTATTTTAGCAAATATTGGCAAAATCTCTACTGAAACTCAACCAATTGTTTTATGTTTTGATAATTTAGACAATATACCGCATTTATCAGATGGCTCTCAAGATTTCCAAGCTTTATTTAAAGTCAATACAACTATACATAACGAAAATTTTAAAAACTTTTTAATTGTTGTTAGCCTTGTTACTAATACTTGGAAGCGGAACAGTAAACGTATTCAACAAGCAGATGTAGTTCGGATTGATAGAGAAATTCAATTAAAACACATTAATTTGGCTCAAGCTGAGGCACTTTGGGCATATCAGCTAAAGCCACTTCATCAACAAGTAAATACACAGCTTCATTCTCCGATTTTTCCATTGAAAAGGCAAACTTTAGAGCAAAACTATCCAGGTGGAAAAACAAATCCTAGATCTGCAATGTTACTGGGGAGGCTGGAATATAAAAGGTATAAAAATGCACTAATAAATAAGCTATCTGTCATAGATCCAACTCAAGCAGAATTTCAATTGCTATGGCAGCAGGAATATGAAAAAGTTCAGGAGAAAATTACCAAAATTACCCTATTAGCAGCAGCCGAACTTATCGGTATACTACAAGAAGTTCTGTCAGCCTTACAAATGCAGGCAATTAAGCCCAAACTCATAAGTGGAAGCTACGCAAGTTATTCTTTGAGTTACCAACAGCCTGGTAAGCAAGAACGAGTAGGAATAGTTTGGACAGAAGATGCAAACATGAAGAGTTTTTTCAACGTGATGAATGCTTGCCAGAAAATGATACAGAAAAATCTCTGTAAAACTCTGTACTTGATTCGGGCTGAAGATTTAGGTAACTCAAAGCTTGCGGGGAATCAAATCTACAAACAGATTTTTACAAACACTAACCATCATCACATCAAACCAGTACTGTCTTCTGTTCACTACTTGATAACATACCACAGCTTAGTTAACTCAGCACTTGCTTATGAGTTGGTGATAGCAGGTAAAACAGTTAATTTACAGGAATTAGAAGCTTTAATCCGTAGTACAAATATTTTGCAGGATTGTAGTTTATTACAAGATTTAGGCATTGTTTCAGGTGGTGGCGCTAAAGGCGCTAGTGAAGGCAAATCAAACAAGCCAGATTTACGTCCTGTGAAAGAATACTTATTGAATTTGGTTGTAACACAGGGTTTTATGGGTGTACCAACATTAATTCAACGGACAGAAAAACAGTTCTCTTTTGTACAAGCATCAGAAATTCAGCAGTTAATTCAACAACTCTGTCAAGAACAGAAGACTCAAATTATCGATCTAAAAGCTAAGTTGCAAGATCAATTAATTTGTTTAGTAACTAAAAATTAATTTTTTTATAAAAATGCTAACGTCCTAATCAATGGAATATCTGACTGAACCTACTCAAATACAAGCGCAAATAACGAAGTTTGCTTCAGCTAAAATATTGTGGCTAGATACAGAAATTGCTGACTGGAATACGCCATATCCAAAGTTATCTCTAGTTCAGGTATTAGCTGAGCCTACGGATTTGACAGGTGAATTTGCTTACATTCTCGATGTATTCCACAAACCTGATATAGCAGCATACTTTATTAACCAAATTATGGTTAATCCTCAAATAGAAAAGGTGTTCCACAATGCCAGTTTTGATTTGAAGTATCTGGGAAGACAGCTAGCACAAAATGTGACTTGTACCTTAAAGATAGCTAGAAAGATTAAACGTGAAGTTTTACAAGTATCTAACTTACAACTGAAAACCTTAGCAACAGAACTTTGTGACTTTTCTAACGTAAATAAAGAAGAACAAGGCAGTGACTGGGGACAACGCCCTCTCACCCAAAAGCAGCTTTACTATGCGGCAATGGATACTGTTTATCTTGCTGCCGTACATCGTCACTTATTAGAAAACTTTAAACCCAATATTACAAGTCCTATTTTTAATATGTCAGCTAATGGCTCAAAGCAGTTTACAGAAAATAAAAATTCATCTTTGACGGTTACAAAAGTAAGAGTTGCTTTTGAGTGTCCTCGACTGTTTTATTTAAATGAAAACTTTGGCGTAAAGACTTTATTTTTATCGCGAGATACTCAGATTGGAATCGGCAACGCATTTCATGAATTAGCTGATGAATTTGTCAGTTTAGTCTGTCGGGAATCGAAATTTAAAGAGTTGTTTCAACCAGATGCAGCCCAATTACTGGTAGAGGAAATTGCCTCTAGTATGCAACAGCTTTTTTATGAAAGAAAGTTTTTCTCTTACTTGCAAGAAGCTGTTAAAAAAGATGCCATTAAAGCACAATCCCTGCTCAAAGTTTGGGAAGGTTTACAAGGATTAATCCGACGCTTTGCAGAATTACTGGTTGTGAATCGGCGTTATTGTGACGCAGATAGAGTGATTTGCAATACTTTTGTCACTGAAGAACGTAGTCTTGAACATTACTTTCCTCTGGCTGATGGTACGCAGCAACGTATCGCAGGGCAATTTGATTGCCTGATATTCAATTACGAACTTAAGCGTCTGTGCGTGGTAGAGTTTAAAACCTATCAGCCTGTAGATCCGTCAGCGCAGTTAGCACAAGTTGCTCTTT
>CAZZVG010000703.1:0-4296 GCA_964657295.1 Iningainema sp.
TTTGACTTTTGACTTGGAGCGTTCGCGCAGCGTCTCCCCTTGGGAGAAGCGACTTGACACCTGCCACCTCCTATGAAAGAATACACCCGACGATCTTTAATCGCTCATCCACAGCTAAAAATCGGATAAAGGTAGGGTAAAATACATGCTACCAGGATTGAGGTTCCTTGCTTAAAGAAGAGGGTAGCCAAAATTCCTCTAAAATGGCATAAAATTTCTGAGCAAGAAACTCAAACTTTTCTCTGATGCTCTCAGGAGAAAAAACTTTATCTCCGAGTCCGTCTGACCAACTATAATTATTTGCGATGGAATAATTTAGATGATAGATCGTTTCTTTGTAGTAACCAGACAAAATTAGCTTTTTATTTTTTGGAAAAAACCGAATTCTAAAATTCTCTGAAAAATGTTTTTGACTCTTGAAAGTAATAACCAATTCCCGCTCCCCAATTTCTTGAGCTAACAATTGATATTGAGTCTTTGGAAACACTTGAGCCGCAATATTAGCTACAACTACTTCAAACTCTGAGGAGAGAGTAATGTTCATGATTTTCCTTCCTTAAAAATTCATTATTGACTTGTCTTGCAGATGCACGCAATGACCTTTTTTAAAGAGTATAAGTCATAACAGTACTATAAGGTTACATCCTATTTGAGTTGTAAAACGCTCGTAATAGTCGCCCTTTTTCATTCATATCCAGTTCTACAAGCGAACCTCCTGCCGTAGGCGACTGGCTTTTATTCGTCATTATGTAGTTTGACTCCTATTCAGGACATAATGATAGCTTCAATATAAAATTTAACGAAATGTTCATGATTCCTATATAAACTTAACTGAGAGAAAAGTCAGCTAATATAGGCGCAATGCGTTTACGCTTGTAAGTAATACCATAAAAGTGAGCGTTTCATTGCGCTACCACATATATATTTACAACCATAAATCAGATGTAATGACAAGTGATCACCCAAATATTTTCTCATTTTTCGCGGGTTCTGGTTTTCTAGATTTAGGTTTTGAAACCAGCGGTTTTAATATTGTTTATGTCAATGAAATTTTTCTTCCATTTATGGAAGCATACCGCTATTCACGGACTACTCTCAATTTACCATTGCCAGAATACGGATATCATTATGGAGAAGACGCAGACGTAAATAAGTTAGATACAACGTCTGTATTAGAGTTAGTAAAAGACTGCCGTAAGTCTAATAATATCATTGGATTTATTGGCGGTCCTCCCTGTCCTGACTTTTCTATCGGTGGGAAAAACCGAGGATACTTAGGAGAGAATGGGAAGCTTTCCGCTTCTTATATTGACTTAATCTGTCGTACACTACCAGATTTCTTTTTATTTGAGAACGTCAAGGGATTATGGAAGACAAAAAAACATCGTTCGTTTTTTGAAACTCTGAAGTCTCAGCTAAATCAAGCAGGGTATGTACTAACAGAACAGTTACTTAATGCTCTAGAATATGGAGTTCCACAAGATAGAGAAAGAATTATTCTCATTGGTTTCCATAGAAATCTCATCAAGGATATGGGATTCAAGATTGGGAATTTTCAGATGTTACCTGAAGGGACTTTTCCGTGGACCAATCACATTTTATATTCTCGGAATAAAGTCTTTGCTTATCCTTGGAGTAAATCTGAACCATTTAAAGAAGATTCTCTACTTCCTTGTCCTAATGGTATTCCTCAAGAATTAACAGTAGAATACTGGTTTAAAAAAAATGATGTGCTAAATCATCCCAATGCTGAACATTGTTTTCAGCCAAGAGCAGGGATGAAAAGATTTGCTTCTGTTGATGAAGGAGATGATGGCAAAAAGTCTTACAAACGTCTTCACAGATGGCGTTACTCTCCCACAGCCTGCTATGGTAATAATGAAGTACACTTGCATCCCTACAAAATTCGCCGAATTTCCGTAGCTGAAGCTTTAGCGATACAATCTTTACCTGCTAACTTTGTGCTTCCAGATCGGATGTCACTCACGAATATGTTTAAAACTATTGGTAATGGAGTGCCTTATTTAGCTTCAATTGCTTTAGCCGACAATATTCTTGACTTTTTAGCTAGATGACTGGATAGTATCGCGTAGCGATACTAGTGTTAAGTAAAATACTTATAGTTACAAAAGGCAGTGTGGTCAATTATACTAAATAAAAAGGCGGATGAAAAGACAAAATTCTGATAATTATGGTTTATTGACGCGAAAAAGTCTTAAATTTTTATAAACGATAAAAATCAATTACGAGTAGAAGAGGCAATGGCAGCAGACTATCCAGACATTGATATTGCGCCATTTATCGATCACACCCTGTTGATCCCAACGGCTTCAACAGAGCAAGTTGAGAAATGGTGTGAAGAAGCAGACAGATTTAGATTTGCCGCAGTTTGCGTGTACCCAGCATATGTCAAGCAAGCTACGGAACTCCTTAAAGGTAGAAAGCCTAAAGTCTGTACGGTGATTGGCTTTCCTACGGGAGCAACGACTTCAGCAACCAAGCTGTACGAAGCTCAAGAAGCGGTGGAAAATGGTGCCACTGAGTTAGATGTGATGATGAATTTGGGTTGGTTGAAAGCTGGTAAAATCGAGGAAGTGTATCGAGAAATTGCGGAAATTTGCGAAGAGACTGGGCAAACGGTGAAAGTCATTTTGGAAACCAACCTGCTGACAGATGCCGAAAAAAGACAGGCTGTAGAAATATTTATGGATGCAGGGGTGGCTTTTCTCAAAACCAGCACAGGTTGGAATGGTGGTGCAACAGTAGATGATGTACGCCTTTTGAAAGAAATTGCCCGAGAGAGGATTGGAATTAAAGCTTCGGGGGGTATTCGGACTTTTCACGGGGCGTTAGACTTGATACTAGCAGGTGCAACAAGATTGGGAACTTCTAGCAGTGTCGATTTGCTCCGCCAACGCGATACGCTAGATCGTAGAGAGTAGTTAAAAGTTCATTGTCATTAGTCAATGACCAATGACTAATGACAGCGGACTAACGAGTAATGAGTAAAACATATAAAGCTACGGGAATTAATCTCAAAACCCAAGCATTGGGCGAAGCAGATAAGTTAGTGACAATTTTGACTCGTGAGTTCGGGTTGATTCGTGCTGTGGCTCCTGGCGCACGTAAGCCGAACTCCAGCTTGGGTGGAAGAAGTGGGATGTTTGTGGTAAATGAGTTACTCATTGCTAAAGGGCGATCGCTTGATAAAATTACGCAAGCACAGACGATCAAATCATATCAGGGTCTGGCAAAAAGTTTGGGAAAACTAGCTGCCAGTCAGTATTTAGCAGAAATAGCACTGTGTCAAGCTTTGAGCGAACAACCCCAAGAAGAACTATATGAGTTGCTTCAAGAACATCTCAGTCGCATAGAGGCGATCAATAATAAAGATAGTGTTTTGGCACATCTAACTCACGGGGTATTTCACCTTTTAGCGTTAGCCGGATTGACTCCTCGGGTGCAAGTTTGTTGCCTAACTGGGCGCTCTCTAACACCAGATATGACAGATCCTAATTGGCAAGTAGGCTTTAGTATACCAGCTGGTGGTACAGTTTGCTTAGCTGCTTGGGAACGTTTGCAAAAACAGGAAGAGAATGTCAAAACGCCTTCGTCCACTGCTAAGGTGAAAGAGAAGCAAGCTCAATACCAGACAATTGTCCATCGGCAAGAAAAAATAGTAATTTCCAGCCGCTTAAATGCTAAAGATCTGACTATACTCCAGCAACTGTCACAACCAGAAATAATGCCAGATGCAGCTAAAGATGATAGCTGGTTGTCGGTTGAGAAAATTTTGCGCTCCTATGCTCAGTATCATTTCGGTCGCTCTATTCGCTCCGCTACCTTAATTGATTCTTATTTTGCTGCAAATCATGATGCAACAGTCTAATTCCGATCCAAAAATCCTACCCCTGTCGCCAAGCGACTTAAAAAAACAAAATAGGGCTATTTCGCCTAAAGTTACCAATCACTTAAGTGCGGTTCCTCAACCTAAACTCGAGCAAATTCACTGTCAACAAATGTCTGCCAAAGACGTTTCCACAAAAGATAGAAATGGGTTATCGGAACTCCCAACCCATAGTCAAGAAAATGGGCATAGTACCCAAATTGCGGAAACTCAGGATGAAGAAACAACTGAATCGACAGAAGAAATTGTAGAGGGGTTTTGGCCAGTTTTGAAAAACCCTAACTTCCTGGCTCTTTGGGGTGGGCAAGTCTTTTGCCAACTGGCTGATAAAGTGTATCTGGTGCTGATGATTGCTTTAATTAACACTCAGTTTCAATCAAGCGATCAAA
>CAZZVG010000704.1:0-2605 GCA_964657295.1 Iningainema sp.
TGTGTAACTCGTGCGATCGCGCTAAGTTGGGTAAATAATTAACTTACGTGTCGGTTGATGAATCAAATCTTAAGCGCGGCGACTTCCCAGAAGGCTGACAATCATGAGCGAGGTGCTGTTGCCGAGCATATAGCGAAGCAGTTGATTATCCTTGGCTTAGAAATGCTTCTGGCTTTACCCTTGGGTTTATTCCTCTCCCAATTTTATATTGGAGGAGTTACCTGGCTGTTTGGCGGTATTGTCTCTGGTGTGATCGTACTTCAAAGTTATCGGATTTTCTATAACTATTGCCCCAAACCCAACCGGAGTGCGAGAAAACTTGGTATGGCACTTGTGGGGCTGAATGTTGGCTTTGCCATTGCTCACGGTAATCTAGCAAATGTTGCTTCTTCTGCGCCTGTATTTATTTTTCTTACCTTTTTCCTACTGTTATGTGGTATCATAATTGGTTACATCTACTCTCGCTTGAGCAAAACCAATTTATTAACGGCAATGCTGGCGACGGTTCCCGGCGGTGTCGGACCTATGTCAGCGATCGCGGCAGATTATAATAGAGATGTCACCCTAGTCGCACTCGTTCAGGCACTTCGCGTCACTACAGTAGTTTTACTAATTCCTTTAGTTGCCAGAGTATTAACGGGGACTGATAGCAACATACAAACATTTCCTGTTCAAGGTGCCTTACTCAGTTTCGCCCCGTCTCAATTAGGATTTCTCTTATTGGCACTGCTACTGGGTGGATTGGGAGTTTATCTTGCTGTGATAGCTAAAATTCCTGTAGGCGATTTTTTTGGTGCATTAATGGTAGGTATAGCGTTTAATCCCGTAGTGAATTGGCTACCTGTTCTTGGTGATGTTAACTTTATTCCGCCACCTCTGATCAACTTAATAGGTCAAATGCTTTTAGGAATTACGATTGGAGAGTATTGGGGTGACAAACCGACTTTTAGAATACAGACAATAGGCTATACTCTGATGTCTGTCGCATTGACTCTAGTGGCTGGTGCGATTGCCGCCATATTTGCCATGCAATTAACATCATGGGACTGGTTAACTTGTATGCTAGTTACAGCCCCAGGAGGATCGGCGGAAATGATCCTAGTTGCTCTGGCATTAGATCATAACGTTGAAATTGTCACCGCAGGTCATTTAATGCGATTGGTTGCGATTAACAGTTCCCTACCACTTTGGGTGTTTCTGTTTCGTCGTTTGGAAGGAAACGAGTACCGGGGATCTGAATGAAAAATGAAAAAAGCTTGAGTTAGAGGCTGTCTAGCAATTATGAATAATGCCTTTATTTCCGCCGCGTGCATAAGGTGGAAGCGATGGCTGTTCCTCTTGCTACATTGCACTATTCTCCAAATTATCCTCAATACTCATTTAGTCTCAGCCCATATGGAAGAAGCAGGAGCTAAACTAGAAGGCTCGGTAGCGGCTGAAACGTATATCCGCTGGCACAATCTTTTAACTTAGGTAGAAAAAAAGCACGATCAACTGATGTGCGTATATCCCTAATTCTTTTTTTTGCTACTTTTTTGCTACTATGGAATAAAATTATAGCGGGTTGCAACTGAGTGAAGTGCACTTGTAGGTGCGCCCTGACAATTTGGTGTACTGAAACGCAAATGAAATCTGCTGTAAGCACAATCAACTAACGTTACAGGGGCAATTGTCAAATGGATTATTCTACCAGCAACAATTTTTCTTTAACAGTCGCGGAAAAAACAGTTTTGATACGAGAGTTTGAAGAAATATCACAAGGTATTAGTGTATTTGCGTGGGGATGGCGTGGTTTTAGAACTAATTTGAGTGCATTAGTATCCTTAAAGCTAACAGGAATAATGCAGAAAATAGGATACAATAAAAGAAAACTTGATAGTTTAAAAAGCCAAAATATAACTTTAAATATAGGCTGTGCGGGAGACACAAATAACATCTACCTTAATGGCGATTTATTTCCTAGTATAGGGGCAATCTTAAGAATATTGCTTGGAAAATCGAAGGTAGAGTATGACTTATTTATTGATATAACTTCTTATGATAAAAATTTGGTGGAAGTAGCAAATAGCATTGTGTTAAGCCATGTGTTAGAACATGTGCCTCCACAACTAGCGATTGCAGGGTTAAAAAACTGCTTTGCTTATTTAAAAAGCGGCGGATGTATTCGTATTAGCGTTCCTTGCTTGGAAAAATACGAGCAATCGAGTTCATCAAGATATGCAAGAATTAAAAATATGTTAGAGCGAGATAGATTAATTTACTGTCATGGACATCAATTTATGTACAATGTTGATTTATTGACTTTTATGATGCAAGAAGTTGGTTTTAGCGAAGTCAAAGACGTTGATTTTCAGAAAGGTTTGTTAGGTGAATCAGATCTTCTGGAACGTCAAGCAGAATCAATATATTTGACTGCTATCAAAGCTTGACATGGGAGCATCTTAATTAAAGTTTTCATGACTCTAAGAAGCGCAGCATGTCAGTTTACCTCAGGGGACTTACGCCTCGCACCCCTTGCGAGGCGCATCCCAATTGGGTTGAAACGTCTTTCAGCTTCCTGTCAAACTGCTGCTGTGGCAAGGCGTTGACGTTCTAAAAGATAGGC
>CAZZVG010000704.1:2705-4294 GCA_964657295.1 Iningainema sp.
CAGCTTCCTGTCAAACTGCTGCTGTGGCAAGGCGTTGACGTTCTAAAAGATAGGCATCCATTTCGGCTTGATGTCGTATAGTAGTGTCGTTGCTTACCAGGGCGTTTCTATTAACCTTCTGGTTTACAAAGAATTAAATTCATGACATTCAACTCATGAGAACTGAAAAGATACTTGTCTGTAAACATTTTTCGCCTAACTTCTTCTAGACAGTAACTTCTAAAGACGACAAACGGAAAATCTTGATAGTTATAACCAATAGGCAGAACATTCCCCACAGGGTACAGCAAGCGGATGTAGGTGGCAAGAATATCGCGGAAGCGTTCGTCTTCCGGTTCTTGGGGTTCGTTGGCAAAATATTTACTCATCACCTCCCCACTAATAAATGCAAACAATGGTAATGCATAATACTGGTCTAAATGCAAGTTATTTTGCTGAAGTTTTTGGGTTTTGTCAACTCCATCCCTGAGTTTTTTCACTAACTCGATCGCATCTGCGATCGCCGAACGTAAACTTTCAGGGTAGGATTTACTACGGCTGATTTTCTGCATATTTTGCCAGAGTTCGTCGTTGGCGTAATTTGTTATCTCTAGCAGCCGCATTTGGTAAGTTTCCTCCAAAGTATTTTTAGCGATGGGAACTACCAACAGACTTCCACTCAGATAACCTGGTTCAATTTTGCCAAAATCCAGTAACTTATCTAGGGTGTAACAACTTTGGGTAAACTCTTGGTTGAAAGACTTTTGCAACTCCAGATAATTATATTCATCTGTATTTACCACAAATGTTGCCCTACCCAACAACTGTTCTAAGCTTTTGAATACCTTTTCGGGTAGTACATCACTTCTATTTCTATAATGTTCTTTCTTCAGTTGGCTAATCAGATTTGCCATTTGAGCAGAAAATGTTTCTCCTGCGGCTAACACCGACTTACCACCTATGGGTATAATGATAAAATTATCTCGACCTATGGAACCAGAACCAAAAATCCTGGTCATGATAGAAGCTTTTAAAATTAATAATATATTTAACAGACTCAGCACACTTTCCTGTAAAGAGTGTCTGTCATCTTGATCATAAACTGACCTTTCCGCTAAATAGAAAACGAGTTCTTTATCCTGACTATCTATCTTATCATCTCCGCGACCTCTGTAAATAACCTGAATAATCTCCATCAGGTTTTTCTCAATTTCAAATTGGGGGATTTCTACGAGGATGTGTTTAGCTTTAGGGAAGGATAAACCGCGACTTCCAGAAGCAGTCATAAAAACCACTTTCACAGTTTCTTTAAATTTTTGTATTTGTAGCTTTTCCTCCTCAGAGATATTCGCATGTATCTCCAGGTAATCTGCAAACTTCTCAAATCCCCAATCTTCCCTAATCGTATCGATCAGTTCCGCTAACCTACGCTTGTTTTGAATATAAACTATCAACTGGTCAACATCTGACCGCTTCATGAAAGCTTTAATATCTTGTAAAATCTCTTTTTGCAGGCTTGACTCTAAGCTAGAGTTTTGCTTTAACCGCGCTTCTTCACTAAACTTGCAAGACTCTATTAATACTTTATAGGTAATATATAAACTTCTAGC
>CAZZVG010000705.1:0-4294 GCA_964657295.1 Iningainema sp.
CCAGCACCGAATATTTCTTCAAACCAGTAGAGGAATGGTTGCCAGAGCCAGTAGTCCGTAAAACGGACATCCGTACAAATCAAGTTATAGAGTTTCCAAAAATACAAGATACTGAGTCAGAGGGAATTGAACTGCAACTAGCTAGCAATGATGGGGTAGTCCCTATTGCGGACTACCGTGAAACAGACCCAAACAATGTTGTTGTTGTTAATAAATTAATAAAAGAACAACAACAATTTGTTAGCATCCCTATCACGGACACCCCCTCAATTTGGCGTAGTTTGCCTGATGGTAGCCGTTATGCTCAAATTCCTCCCATTTATGACCAAGACACTGGTGTAGAAATCCAACGGCAAATGGATTCTGAGGGATTGACGGCGCAGTCTGTGGTCAAGAGAGCGATCGCCTTCTCCAAAGTCCCGTTAATGTTGTTGTCCCTGATTGCGAACATAGGGAGAGCTTTGGCTAATTCAAGTTTAAAAGCTCAGCTTGAGCCTGCTGTTGCTCCTGTAGAAGTCCTGGTGTCGTTGCAGCTCTCAAAAACCCTGGAAATGATCGGCGTTAATCTTTCACCAAAGCAATTACACAGGTGCGTCACGGAGTATGGTGAGGATGTGATGCTCAACGCTGCCAATGAACTGAAGAGAACGGGAGTGTTGGCTAATAAAGAAAATCCCACGGGTTACTTTTTGGGATGCCTTAAAAACGGCATGGGGCAGAAGCCAGCCACTGCGCAGAAAGTTGAACCAGAAGAGCAGGAACAGATGAAACCGAATGATACTACTACCGTTATGGGACAAGCGCTTAAAAAGCCCGTCAAAAGCTTTTCTCATGCTGAGACTAATCCACGAGTCGCAGTTGCACGGCTGATTATGGATGGTCAGTATCAGCGTGCGGCGATTTTGGCAGAAATGTATAAAGTCGATTATGAAGAATTGATAAGTGAATGCGGGTTGGCGGATGATCCCGATGCCAAGATTTTGTGTATGAGCGTGACTCAGTAATTGCGTCCCTGTAAAGAGTAAATTTGTTCCCATCTATAAGGAGCGATCGCACTCCTCACAGTATCGTATTATGGGGAGTTTGAACAGCAACAATGGTATGACAGGGCATGTCAAACTGGTATCTGCTGCCAAGTCCCTGTCAAAAACTTGCCTACCAAAATGGGAGTGTTGGCAGTGTTGATCCCAATCAAAGACAGGCGACCATTTGAAGAGCCGTATGATTTGGTAGCGATTGATGTGGCTTTTGCTTTGAGTATCCGATCTCGTGACAATAGGGATAAGTACTTGTGCTCAAGCAATGTGCATTTTGTAAGCTCATTTATGCCCTCTCCATATTTGCCTCCTCAATGCGCGACAAAGCATAAGTTAGAAGTAAACGCTCCTCAATGTTATATTTAGTACTAGGGCAAGGTTCCAATCCTTCCAACCAAATTTTCGGACAACCGCCACCACACACTGGGAGCATTGGGCAAGTAGAACATGGGTACTCTCCTTGACGTACTCGCTCATTAAAATTGCCTAAACGCTTGCGTGACCCCGGCATTTGTTTACCAGATAAATGGTCAATGGCATATTCGTTATCTTTGCCGTAGGTTGGTACATAAGATACTTCGGTACAATTAAAGATATTGCCATAGGCATCAACCAATTCAGCATTTGGCATAATAGCCATACAAACTAGAGGTGTGCGTTCTGGAATAAGTGCAACATTAAAGCCAAGTTCAACCATTTCCCCGAACCAGGCAATTTCCCAAGCTGCAAATTCCTCTTTAGACAGCGAACGGGTATGAGCGTCATTTCCCCAAGAATGGATTGGTGCGACATAAAAGCTAATCTTGTCTTGTATACCTGCTGTTGCTAACTGTTGTAGCAGCAAAGAGACAGAGTCATAATTTTGATAGTCAACATTGCAGCGAATAGTTAATTGAGCATCAAGGTCTTGCCGATGTACTAAGGCGGTAACATTAGTGAAGATTTTATCAAAAGTTGGCGAACCATTTTTCTGCATTCGCCTTACGTCGTGAAATTCTGCCACTCCATCCAGGGTAATCTCGATAGTATTTACACCCAATTCATTAATTATTTCCGTAGCTATTTTCTCTGTCAGAGCTAAACCGTTGGTAACAATTTTTGCGTTGTAGCTACAGCCAAAATTTTCAGCTAAAGATTTAAGTTGAGGGGTAAGGGTTCGCATCACTGAAAGTCCTACCAAAGGTTCTGCACCAAACCAGCTAATAGAGAGGCTATTAAACTTCTTTGTTTCTAATTGGCTACGGGTCCGTTCAATAAATCGTTGTTGATCTTCCTCACTCATCAATTTATTAGTATGTTGCTGACCGCAGTAATGGCATCCTAGTTGACAAGAAGCCGTAGGTTGAACGACTAAATATAAATCGCTATCATCGATGGCTGCGGCATCATTAAGAGCAAGAATTGTCTTCAATTCATTTTCATCAAAGGGGACTATTAATTCAATATCAACTAGGTCAGACAAGATATCTTGGGGAAGCTGGTTAAAGTTTTCAGTTTCCAGAAGATTCCAGCTAGCATCATCAATAATGCGCACACTTGCTGTGCGTGTTGCCAAAACTACTCGTTTAATACGTCCTTCAAGGTCATCATAAAAGGGTTGTGTGGCAACATGATAGTGAGAAAGTTTCATACTTTTAATTACCTCTAAAAATTTATTGAAAAAGATAATAGGTTGGTTGTAACACCTACTATCTTTCAGTTAAAGAAAGCGCTGCTTTTATCGACAAATTTGGGGTAATAGGATAATTTTAGCGTTGAGAGTGGCTGATATTTGCAATTGGCGTTCGCCGACGGCTTGCGCATCACCCATTGAAAGCTAGTCATAGAAGGGTACTAGCATTTTTCGGAGATGTCTAATACACAACTGGTATTTTATCTGGAAAGGCAGAGGGCAGTCTCCATGCGTGGCGATCTCTCACCACTAATCATGAAAATAGCGGCACCCAAGAACCAAGAACATATTTTGTTTGTTCCAGCCGTTATTTTCAAGACAGAAGGGATAAATCCCTTCCCCGGAATGCCCGAACCCTCTGGGGGACCAAAGGGAGCCAGGGGTTTAAGACCCCTCCAAATTTCCAATTTGGTAGCTCTCGTTCAGGTGGGGTCTGAATCCGAATGGCACTAAGTTAAGGGTTGAGACTGACGCGGAGAGGGGAGAAACACGCCTTCGCGGAGATAGAATTTTCCCCGCGTCACCGTGTCTCGAAGTCCCCATGTCGCTTGATTTTTACGATTTCTTAGTGCCATTTGGTCTGAATCCCCATCTGAACGAAACATAAGTGCCCTCTGCCTCCAGCATAGCTATACTACAAGCTGAGGTTTTCTACAGCTTGGCTACGTCTACAAGAGTTGTTGCTACAACCTGAGTTGTTGCTTCTTGATATTGCTGCAAGTTTGAAACCTCCAGGAAGCTGTTGTACAGAAGGAGTTGATTGTTGATTATGTTGCTGTAATTCTGATGAATCAACGTTTAAGTTAGCTCGATTCAAAATATTGCTGACTGCTGCAGGTTTTGCAATTGCAGCATTAGCAACAGGGGATAAAGCAGCAAAGCCAGTCATAGCGATAATGCCAAGCCAAAATTTGATTTTATTAGCAGACATGTAATGTATCCTTGTTTTAGCGAATTGTTTTTGTGGGGATATAGCGATTTACAATTCAATGAGGTACGTCTGTAAGGGCGTAAGGCTTTGCGCCCCTACATAGTGTGTACTTCACGCAGATGAAAAGCGCTATAGGACTCCTTCCAATCTTTTAATATGTTTGGATTTATCAATTTATGCACTTCGACATCCACTTAGAGTATTAAATTTATTTTTTACTCTAAACTACATGAATACTACGATACTTGGTAGCAATAATGGATAATATTTCTGTAGCGGAAATATTACCCGATTCTTAGCACTCAATTAATCAATACCCGAAGCAATAAGATGTACCCAATCATTACAAAATTTTTCTTTTCCTTCCTTGCGGTTCAATAAACTAGTTGCTCCATTTTCAATCAATTCTCTGTTGAGATAATCAATATCTATTTGGTATTAGAGTTTTGACTACCCACGCAGTGATCGCCCTTGAATCATCATGTTTTCCACCGACATCAGTGGATGATGTGTAGAGCCTAGTAGTACTCCTTTGACAGTGGTTTTTATAGACAGAGTCTTTACGGTAAAGATGGATGGTTTGAGTGGATTAGCCGTGATGGGCATTTGTCACAAGTTAAGGCTATAAGGCAGTTGTCAAGAGGCTTTTAGAAG
>CAZZVG010000706.1:0-4292 GCA_964657295.1 Iningainema sp.
CGGGCTAACCCTCCTGCAGCGCTGGCTCCTCCTTGCAACTTCTCTCCGCCTACAGTGCTGGCTCGTGAGTCTAATTAATACTTCAATTATGCAACGCCCTTATTTTGCTAATATACCCTGCTTCACATAAATTGGGCGAATAAGTTCTCTTAAAACAGGTAGTTGTCTGATAAAAATAAGAGAACCTAAAATACAGGCAAGGCCATCAATAATGATTGTATTAGAAACACCAATGTGATTTGCTAAGGCACCTCCTAACAAATTCCCAAAGGGTATTATTCCTAAAAATGACATTGTGTATAAACTCATCACTCGTCCGCGCTTATCCTCATCCACAATCGTTTGTACAACTGTACTCCCAGCAGCAATTTGCATAATTGTGCCGAAGCCAATAAATAACATTGTAAATAAAGAAAGTGGTAGAAAGCGAGATAATGCAAAACCAATTAGCCCAAGTCCTAAAATACCAGGTGCCAAGGCAATAACTTTACCAAGTCCTAAAACTGTCTGCCTTGTAGCCAGATAAATTCCACCACCTAATGCTCCGACTCCTGAAGCCGCCATCAAAAATCCTAACGTTTCTGCGTCGCCAGCAAGGATTCTTTCCGCAAAAATCGGCACAAAAATAGTATATTGCATCCCAAAGAAGCTAATTAATGCTGATAGCAACAAAATGGAACGAATTGGTGCAAAGCCAAAGACATAATCAAATCCCTCTTTAATTCTTTGTAAAGGATTGGCATTGGTGACTAAAACTTTTTTAGGCTTAATATGCATTGCTAATAAAGCAATAATAACGGCAATGTAGCTAACACCATCAATTAAAAAACAATAACCCGCACCAACTTGGGCTAAGATTAAACCACCGATCGCCGGCCCAATTAATCGCGCACCATTAAACATCGTCGAGTTAATGGCGATCGCATTCGTTAAATCTTCTCTATTTTCCACTAACTCAATCACAAATGCTTGTCGTGCAGGTGCATCAAAGGCATTGATAAATCCTTGAAACAAGCTTAAAACAATAATGTGCCAAATATGAATCACCCCAGTTAATGTCAACACTGCCAGTATTAACGACTGAATCATCGCCAGTATTTGTGTCCCAATTAAAGTGCGATGGCGCGAGAAGCGATCCACAAACACCCCACCAAAAGGAGACAAAAAAAAGCTAGGAATTTGACTAGTAAATCCGACAATTCCCAGCAACAGAGCAGAGTTGGTTAAATGATAAACTAACCAAATTGTGGCAAGTTGTGTCATCCACGTCCCAATCAGGGAAATACCTTGTCCCGCAAAAAAGAGACGGTAGTTCCTCGACTTAAATGCTGGTAGTATCACTCGCTTTTTTTTGTTTGCACCTGTATGATCCATTGCAGTTTTCTTCTAAAGATAGGCGCTGGCTCGGCGACACATTAACATCTTGAATGAGTTCCGAGTATGGAGGCTGAGCTTATAGAAAACTCTTATACCCAGCCTTAACCGAACAATCCTCATCATCAAAAATGACCGAGTCAGCGTAATTCTTGTTTAAATTATGCCTTTAAGATACTTAATCTAAACATAAACCTCTACCACCTAGAGACTGAAATAAACTATTCTCTGCGACGGCAGTCGCCTTTGCTACGAGTGCGTGTAGCCCTAAATTCCCCCATCACAGATTCTCTACTTCACTTTCACACTAACAATGGCAGACATTCCCGGTGTAATCCGCGATTCGTAACCTTTGATGCTTTCTTGATCAAAAACAACTTTTACAGGGATGCGCTGGACAATTTTGGTAAAGTTACCTGTGGCATTATCCGGTGGTAAGAGAGCAAACTGAGCGCCAGAACCAGGTGAAAGGCTATCAATACGGCCCTTAAAAACATGGTGAGGAAATGAATCCAGCTTAATTTCCACATCCTCTCCTGGCTTCATGTTTTCCAACTGGGTTTCTTTGAAGTTGGCGACAACCCAATATTCGTTATTGACAATTGCCAACAAAGGTGATGCAACTTGTACGCGGTTACCAACTTCCACTGTTTTCCGCCCCACTAATCCGGTGGCAGGTGCAGTAATACTGGTGTATGAAAGCTGCAACTGCGCGTCTTGCAAAGATGCTTGTGCTTGTATGATCGCAGCTTTTGCGGCTTCATACTGACTGCGATTTGCCACTGTTTGTTGTTCCCCTGCCGTCGCTTGCTGCATTCCGCCTTTGGATGTTGCTAGTTTGGATCTCGCCGTCACGATCCCTTCTTGGGCTTGTGCCAGTTGTGACTCAGCTTTCGCTACCCCAACTTTGGCCTCCGCCAACCGTGCTTGTGCTTGTGCGACTCCTTGAACAGCACCACTCTTTTGGGCAACAACCACATCATATGCAGCTTTAGCAGTTTCTAGTTGTTGGCGGGCAACTGCGCCTTGATTAAATAAGGAGTTGTAACGGTTGTAATCAGCTTGCGTTTTTTGTAAATTAGCATCAGCTTGTGCCACCAGCGCTTGTGCTGAGGGAATTCCTGCTTGTGCAACCTGAACTTCAGCTTGCGCTGCTGGTATCCCCGCTTCTGCTTCTTTCACTGCTGCTTGCGCTGTAGAAATCGCGGCGATGGCACCACTCATATCTCCCTGTGCTTGGGTTGTCTTAGCAGTGGTTGTTTGTGCTGATAAGTTAATATTTGCTTGTGCTGCATTCGCCTGACGCTGTGCGCTCAGTAAAGATGCTTCTGCTTGCCTTACCTTGGTGGCATAGTCCCGTGGATCGAGTTTCACCAGTAACTGTCCTCGTTGCACCTGCTGGTTATCATTCACCAGCACTTCACTGACAGTCCCTGCTATCCGAGAACTCACTTGGTGAACATGTCCTGATACTGTCGCATCGTCTGTTTCTTGGTGCGTGGAGGCAAATTGCCACCAATGATAACCGTAAACACCAGCGGCGATCGCTACTACACTCAATCCCGCTAAAATCAGTGCCGTCGGTTTCTTGCGCTTGGGGGAATCTGGCAATTCCGCTTTGACTTCAAGGCCCGGATGTACAAGCTTAACATCTGGGGAACTCACACGTTCTAGTGTCTCGGAATCGGTAATTAGTTCTTTCTCTAAAACTACAGTTTTGTTGTGTCCGTTGCGTTCGTTTGAAGTGGTGTTTGTGCTTTCCATGATGTTCCCCTCGCTAATCATTGATACTCTTTTATTTAATACGCGTAGTATTTTTAGAGCTAAAAAAAAATATTTAGTACACGTAATATCTTTTTATAAAAAACTAGGGGGTGTTGTCCCCTACAATATTAAGTATAGCACTAACTTATGACATATTGGCAATAGCCCGATTCAGAATTTGGCAAAAATGTGCCCGCTCGGCAGAGGATATACCTTGCATCGCTTCCTCACGAAGAGCCAAAGCAATCGGTGGTAAAATCACTTCCAGTTCCTTCCCCGCATCCGTCAGCCAAATACGCCAAATGCGGCGATCGCGAGCATCTCGTTCGCGACGAATCAAACAACGTTCTTCCATCCGATCCAGCACACCAGTTAAAGTACCTCCTACCTGTTGTAATTTTTCCCCAATTGAGGAAGTCGGTAAGCCATCTTCTTCCCACAAACAGCATAATACAACCCAGTGAAAGGGAGTCAAACCCAGTGGTTCCAATCGTTCAGTGAACTTGCGAGCCAGGAGTTGTGAGAGCAGCTTGATTTTATAGCCAACACCATAAGGTGCCCGAACTTCCTGCCATGTCTCTAAATCCTGGGAATTCTCAGATATGCGTGTATGAACCATCATGTGTGAATTCTCTATTATTTAGTGTACGTACTATTATCATAACATTACTGCTTTAGTTCCAAAACAGTAATCTGCTAATAGTAAGTTGTCAAACTATCCCGATAACTACAAAACATACTCTTAGGATTCCGGAAGCAGGAGAAAGAAGATCGTCAGGATTGCCGTAGCTGAAGATATATTCAGCCGCCACAACAAACTCTTCAATCGTCGCCCATCACACAGACAACTCGCGGCGTCAACACCCCAATTCAAATTGAGGATCTACAGGCGCAGAGTCCTGAGCATCTCGGGTTGGAAGCTCAACGTTTAAAAAAAGCGGTACCCTCTGACAGTTGAGCCTTATTGCTTGCTATCTTGATATTTATATAACTTCATATTTATTTTCAGGTTACAAGTAATTACTAATGATAAATACTAAAAAAATGTAAGCATTTAGCCGGAAGTTGATCAGCAATCAGTGTACAAAATGAATTGTGTAAACTACCAACAGCTTTGAGCTATCCAAACAACTAATACACGTTGAAAACTGACG
>CAZZVG010000707.1:0-4289 GCA_964657295.1 Iningainema sp.
GCCAATTGTTGCAGTGCCTTTACATCAAGAGATTGAAGAGAGACGATAACTTTATCCTCCCCCTCATTTCCTTCCTTGGCGATCTTGGCGTCTTGGCGGTTCATAAAATTACACTATTTAGAATATCTATAACTGCAACTCCTTTGCCTCTGCCAAAATCGGATTGAGATCAAACCAAGTCTCACCGCAATCGCGATACTCAAACACAAACCGACTGCGAATCAGCTTCTGATAACCTTGATCATCATTGACCTTTTTCGTTTGCTTAACTTGGCGGAGCAACTCCCACTCATCATTAGAAATGGGCATAGTCATTTCATTGCGGCGATCTCTGATCACATTTTCTAAAGTATCACGACGAAGAGGAAGTGACATTTCTTCCATAATCCACGTATTCAGTAGCCGCAGCAAATCTCGCACATGACCACCACTCACTTTACACAAACGGTCTAGAGTCTCGACGTGATCGAAAATAAAAGTAATGTTACGGCCACGCTGGTCGGGTTTCAAATCAGGATAAGCTCTTGCTAGTACCATCTCTTGTAAAAGATGCACTCCCTCTTCGTGGACATTGCCATCAGGCCATTGTACTGGTACCATTGGTAAGACTTTAGGATCTTCCAAAAAGCGCTGAGTGAGCATTCCATAATCATTGCAGAACTTCAAAGCGAGTGGCATTGTATAAACCATATGACAATTTAGCTTCGTCAAATACTCACCCTGATCAATAAACAGGTATTCTTGTTGTGGACGCCCCCAAGACTTCGGACGGTTATCAATGCGATCAAGATTATCGACAATCACTACCAGCCCTTTTTTACCCTGCTGTTTCAGTTTAGCGATCGCAGGTTCCAAGAGTTCGTTATTAATCCCTTCCAGGAGTTTAGTTTTTTGTGGACCAAGATACTGATTAAGTTTTTCCCGCAGAGTCCCATCACTTTTTGCTTTAGCAGTGATTTCCCCAATTCCCAGATAGAGAGAAAACTTTTCTTTTTCAGTAGTTACACCCACACTGTCAGCACCAGGAACTTTAATCTTTACCCCAGTCACCTCAGTATTCAAGACTTTAGCCACCCCTTGCAGCAACTCCTTGAGTTTGTTGGGTTCCTGAATGTGGAGTGTTTCGATACTTTGACTGACACGATGGGCGATCGCCAGCAGCACATCAGCAATATCCACATCAGTCATTTCTAAATCTTCGCTAGACTCAAAATAGACAACATGAAAGCCTTCTGTTTCCAGTTCCAGCTTCAACTTCAGTAATTCCGTAGACTTACCACAACCAATATGCCCAGTAAATAAAGTGCGAGAGAAGCTATCGGGCACAAATGTAATTTTTTTTCTCAATTTACCGATAATATCACCACCACGCACGGAGGAGAAGTCAATATAATACTGCTTATCTGACTGATTATTAACCGCCAGAGTCCGGCTAGGGTCTGTTGCCTCAAAAAATTTGCGTAAATCTATTGTCATAAAGAGTACATTTTAGCTGGTTTTTTGTATCCTTAATAAATAGGATATACATTACCGTATTTTCAAGGATATCTATACCTACAGCACCCGCAAACAACTTTTCGGTAACTTCGCAATTTTCTCTCCAGATCCCCGACAACTCTTACGAAGTTTGTGGGTGGCGACAAAGGCGGAGAAAAGCGTTGGTACAAGGAGAGTATTCCAATAGCAGCGCGACGTTTCGAGGAGCATCTGAAGGCACTTGAGGAAGAAGAGAGGAGAGAGAAATGAAATCGTACAAGGAAAAGCGGCAAGAGTTTTCACCGGAGGCACAAGCGCGAATGAGTGCTGTTGCCCAAGAGATCAAAAACAAGATTCGTATCCTTCGAGCGATACGAGAAGCATCGGGGCTTTCGCCAGAAGAGCTTGCCGAGCGTCTTGAGGTTGGACAGTGCGATCGCCCAAATTCATTTACAATAGAGAATCAGGATCTACACCCATTGCACGCAACCGTTCTGCCAGCAACTGGGCGCGTTCTTCTGGAGTGAACAAACGTTTCCCTTCAAGATTATACCAGTACAGCCACTCCCGCGTAATGCCTTGATATTTTCCTCGTTCCATGCCAATGCCTAAACCTATTTCCGGTAACCAAACAGGATTTCCTGGCTGCAATTCATAGAGACTATTTACCAGCTGATAGATTTCCAGTCGTGGCTTGCGGCGGCGGGTGGGATGATAAACTACGTAGTAAAGCACCCCCAACTTTGCATACTCGTCTTTCTTCGTGCTGTATTCCCCACGATAAGTCTGAGATACCACTTCCAACACAAATTTTGGAACTTGCTTCTCTTCCCAAATTACATAACTGAGACGTAAATTTTCATCAAAAAAACGTTCTACGCCTAAACTCAAAAACCCATCTGGTACAATAGGCGGTTGATCTGGGTCATAGTATACCCCCATATCAACGCCAAAAAACCAATCCATACGGTCTGCCCAAGCCATAGCTAGTAAGGCTTTAAGTAAACCAGGAAGCAAATCTTGTAGTTCATTATCCACAGGAGTATCGTCAGAGTCAGGCAGTTCCTCAGAAGATGGCAAGCAGGCTAATGGATCGTACTCTAACATGAGCTTTTTGGGGATGATCTCACAATCAGATCGTATAGCAATCTTATCTAATTTGTGCAAGATCCAGATCCCCGACTTCTTAGAGGATACAGCTGGCGAATAGGGGGTCTAACCCCACAAAAGTCAACCAAAGTTGGGAATCGCGCAATAATCAGCTTGTCAGATAAGAAACTGGAGTTGAGACTAAAAGTCGGCGCTCACGCCGATAACAGTTCAAATGTACTAAACCAAGTGGCTAGTGACACAAAGAAGACGCGGCGACGTGGAGAATCGCCTGTGTCTCCCGTGAGGAATGCACTTGGAGCAGGCGAACGTATTCATTCGTGGAGATTTTCTTCTCTCCCTCAGTTACATCCGTAAAAACTTCTTGCGGCAAGAAGCGGAGCGAGTCGGGTTGCCAGTCTGCACTGATTTGAGGAAAGAACAATTCGATAAATTCAGGGAAGAAGTTGCCTAGGAGTTGTTTAAATAAGCGATCGTGATCAATCATTTAGGAACTTTACTGCATTTGTGTACAGAATAGACGCATCTGCCCATTGATTTAAACATATTTCCAAAGCGCGTTCGCCTGAAGTAAATCGAGCGGATTCATTATTCCTGTAAATCTTTACAAGTTTTTTGACACGTTCATTTTAGAGGAAAGTAGTAGTGCGATCGCATGACATCTTTAAAGCATCATCTCTGTTATTTGGGGTTGATTTTTGTTGATTTTTTGGCAATAGGCTAATTCAAAAGAACCACTCCCTATCTGCAGGCTGAGGGTACGTACTAATCAATACAAAGTTTCTACGTGAGAGCGAAAGGCGATCACTGCCTGCTTACCCTGATAGTCTTTGATAGATTGAAGAATATCATTAGATACTTCTAGTGACAAAATTGTTTTAATTTCGATATTGGTGTTGTAGCCCGCCATATCTCCCGTGCGTCTCCCGTGGCTACCCTCACCCTGCACTTGAGTAATGGTGTAGTCGATTACATTGTAGCTTTTCAACAGTTTGATAATAGCGTCTTTCAGCACTGTTTCACCAATGATGGTCAGGAGGACGGCAGGTTTGACTAAATCGGATTCGAGGGACATGGGTAACTCCATAGAACAGGTTTTATGTTGGGGTTGTTAGTTGATGATTTCTTTAATCTTCACATGATTGGGTTTTTTTGTGCAAACTGCGATCGTCCCATTTTCCACGAAGTCTTGCAGGTTCGGGTTTTCGATACCTGGCACTATTGCTTCCATATTCATATGGTGTTTGTAGTACGTTGCTGGCAAAATGTGAGTGATAACAGTTTGTTAAGATGAACGAGTATGGCACCAATCGATTTCTTCATTTTTCCCGAACCATTCATCCCAAGGAAGCTTCATTTGCCTGGGAGAAGATTTTTACCTTTTGCTTTCGGTTTAATTTCAGCTAACAGAATGTAAAGTCATTAAAAACCTTTGCAATTGGTTAGTTTCACTTCGTTTCGCTCGTAATAACATAGTTTGGTTCTTTTGCGCCTACCTACTTAACGAAGCTAAAAATTATTACAATAGAAAAACATCTCATGAGTCCCGTCGCTAGAGTATGACGACTGTAATTGCTAGACCTTCATCCTTACTTGGCAGCATCAAAGTTGAAAAGGTAGATAGTAACCGTTCAGGGGGGGTGAGCGCTCGTTCCTCGCTAACGCTGCGCTAACGGGTGACGCTCGTTCCGACGCTCGTTCCT
>CAZZVG010000708.1:0-4280 GCA_964657295.1 Iningainema sp.
TGTAGATTCATTTTGTTATTTGCTTGTCTTGGACTTTACTGCTGTGTTTTAGGAAAGTTCACGTGAGTAGCTGGTAATCCCCTTCCCCACCCATTAAAAATGATGCCCTTCTAGGCGATTCTGGAGGGGATTTTTTCAGTCAGCGATCGCGGCGACGACAGTCATGCCAAGCTCAGGCTAAGTCAATCAGGCTTTTTCCATCGTTGTCAAATGAGGTACGGAGCAATTCCACAAAGTCCCAATCTAATTTCTCAGCCTGCTTCAACCTTTGCAAATCTTCGCTTTGTTTAGCCATTTCTCGAACTGCCATCGGGTGACTAGCGATCGCCTCTACCAGCTTTTTTAATCCAACTTTAGACTCACTGACATTGAAAGATTTGTCTCTATGAGGGAGGAATGCATCAATGGTATTTGTAACGCAGTTCGCCACCCTAATAATCTGCTGTGGGGTAGGATCGAGACAAGCTTCCAGAGTGTTGCAGATGGCTATAGCTGCCTCCTGTGCTTCTATATCATAAATCCCATTCGGGCTGATAAAGTCATCCGAGTCTGGAATTACACCTTCACAATCCTCTATTAATTTACGAATTAAAGCAGCATCCACTGGCTTTCCTTGAAGAATTTGCCAAACTTCATTAAGTGCATTTCTCAACACAGAGGGATCTCCGAAGTTTTCCATGCGAGAAAAAGCGTTGTAGTTGGGAAGTAGTCTCTCGCAACAAGAAGCCGCAAACGCGATTCTATGAAAGGGAAGAAGTCCAACTAGTTCTTTTTCGAGAGCATCAAATTCGTATAAATGTAGATTCATTTTGTTATTTGCTTGTCTTGGACTTTACTGCTGTGTTTTAGGAAGGTTCACGTGAGTAGCTGGTAATTAATGGTGCCCTTCTAGGCGATTCTGGAGGGGATTTTTTCAGTCAGCGATCGCGGCGACGACAGTCATGCCAAGCTCAGGCTAAGTCAATCAGGCTTTTTCCATCGTTGTCAAATGAGGTACGGAGCAATTCCACAAAGTCCCAATCTAATTTCTCAGCCTGCTTCAACCTTTGCAAATCTTCGCTTTGTTTAGCCATTTCTCGAACTGCCATCGGGTGACTAGAGATCGCCTCTTCGGTGCTTTTTAATCCAACTTTAGACTCACTGATATTGAAAGATTCGTCGAGGAACGCATCAATGGTGTTGGTAACACAATTTACTACCTTAATAATCTGCTGCGGGGTAGGATCAAGACAGGCTTCCAGAGAGTTGCAGATCGCTATAGCTGCCTCTTGTGCTAACATATCAGACAAGCCACCAAAGTCATCCGAGTCTGGGATTACACCTTCACAATCCTCTATTAATTTACGAATGAAAGCAGCATCCACTGGCTTTCCTTGAAGGATTTGCCAAACTTCATCAAGTGCAGTTCTCAGAACAAAGGGATCTCCCCAATTCTCCAAGCGAGAAAAAGCGTTGTAGTTGGGAAGTAGCCTCTCGCAACAAGAAGCTGCAAACGCGATTCTATGAAGGGGAGGAAGTCCAACTAGTTCTTTTTCTAAAGCATCAAAATTGTATAAATGTAGATTCATCTTGTTATTCGCTTGTCTTGGAGTTTACTGCTGTGTTTGAGGAAGGCTTATCTTTCTTGGTTGCATCTGTGCCCAACATGTAGAACAAATATTTCGACTCGCCGCGATTGATTCAGCCGAATACCTTAGTTTTGACATCTCCAAAGATGGATTGAATCCGGTTAAATTTAGCCTAGAAGTAATAAAATTTGAGATCCATCAATGTTATAATTTTTAATCGAAGTATTCGGTAGAAGTTACCTAGTAATCGCTCAAGCTTATCTAATAACTTTTTATAAATTGAACGTTGAGGATATTCCAATGACTGCTGTCTTTCAAAATAGACGGCTTTATCTGCATAATTGGAAGTGCCTTTTTTGATGGCTTGTAGTTCCAATTTATCTTTAAAGAAAACAATTTTTTCCATTGGCTCTTGTCGGATAGTTAAACCTGCTTTTGCAGCAGCCAGCCCAATAGTATGCCCTTCTCCTCGATAAAAGCTGCGGAGTTCAAAGTATGGTGCAATCTTATCCCAATACTTTAGAAAATCCTGTTCAGTCCCTGAATCTCGTGTGACAACAAACAGGCATTCATGAACAAAACTAATATCTTCTAGTTGAAGATTTAACTTTTTTGCCATCTGCTCTAAAAGGTTAATTTCAAACTGATTTTTATTGTGTTTGAGAATATTATTCCAGACAATTTTTGCTGTAATTCCTGCCTCCCATGGAATGTTAGCAGGAATAGGAGCTAGAATTCGCATATCTGCATCCAAAAAGAGGCAGGAGTTAAAAATAGATAAGGCTTTGGCGATCGCAAATCGTTTGTCATGAAAGCAACCGAGACTCCGCTGATGATGCTCAAAAGCTAAAACATTGCTTTGAACGCTAAAATATTGTGGTCTATCTGTTAAAACAACAAAGCGAATTTCCGGAGAATGCTTTTCAATATCTTTAGCCAGATCCAATGCCAGAGCGCAGTAATTATCGCCTAAGGCAAGTGTACAACAACAAAAGTTACTTTGATTCATTGTTTTAATAATAACTTATATACAGTTGCCGATCTTAACATCGACTATAGTCCTCGCCAATGCAATCAGTGGCTCAAGCACATGCAAAATAGCCTCGAACTTCCGCAATTATATCTTCCCTATTAAGAAGCGTCTTATGCCTTACAGCTTAGTTCTTAACCTGATTCCCGAGTCGCCAATATACGCACAATTCTTAACCGGCAGACATTTACATGCCCTATTTTTAAACCTTGTTAGTTCGGTGGATAGAACTTTGGGCGATCGCCTGCATGAATCGACATCTGATAAAGCTTTCACTCTCAGTCCCCTCCAAGTTCAGTTTAACCATGCTAGACGGAATAAAATCTCAGATTGGACTTTACAATGGGAATATGAAAAATTTATCCCCGCTGGGACTCCTTGTTGGTGGCGGATTTCTTTACTAGATGATACACTTTTCAGTAAACTGACTCAACTATGGCTGAATCTGAATCCCAAACAAGCTTGGCATCTCGGTTCTGCTAATTTACATATCACCAGTATCCTCGGCACTTCCCAAACCACTCAACCTTGGGCAGATGCTACAACCTACGCTCAATTGTACGAGCAAGCTTCGGCAAGCGATCGCCAAATAGCTTTAAATTTCTGCACTCCCACTAATTTCCGCCAAGGCGATTTTGATGCTGCTTTACCAACGAGAGAATGCGTATTTAATAGTCTCTTCCAGCGCTGGCACAAATACAGTGGTATCTCCTTAGAATCTAATCTGACAGAAGTCATTTTTCCTAGTTTTTTCAATATTCGGACTCTTATAGCCGCTGACTCTCGCAGTAAATTTATCGGCTGTGTCGGTGAAATGAGTTATCGAATTTTGGGAGATATCGATCCTTTAATTATCAAACAAATTAATGTCTTAGCTGATTTTGCTCTTTACTGTGGTGTGGGACGTAAAACTACAATGGGGATGGGAATGACACGGAGGATGTTTTATTGAACCTGAGATTTTTATTCTCTTTCTTCCTGCTTGGGCGAATCTAGAGAATCATCGGGTGGTTGAGATCTTGCTATACGTTCTTGCTCCTGCGATACCCATTCCCATGCAATCAAACAACCAATGGTTAAACCTGCCAGCATCAGTGCCAATGTCCATGAAAACTGACTAGGAAATCGGAAATCGATCCAGATACCTAGTGCCATCGCTAACAAAGTTGGTGCGACGATTGACCAACCGATTAACCCAGCAAAACCTAAACCAAACCAAACGCCACCATGAGGTTTCACTTGGCGAGCATAAAGTTTGCGACGTTCTTTATTCGCGATCGCCTTGGCGAATAGATGCGTTTGTGATCGCGTTCGCGGAGCATTTCGTAGAGAAGCGCTGCTGCGAAACCCAGATCGCGACTTACGGGAGGGAAGGGGTGGATTTTTCATACATATTCATCTAACTCGATAAAGTGCCGAATTGTGTTTACCTCTAGCTTTGCTAAAACCGAACGTGCTGTTTTTTCGCGTTCATCGATTAAGCGAAACTGTTGCTCAACGGTTTGTCTCAACATTCCCAAATCGCCACCTTGGACGGCATTTTGGGTAGCAACTGTGACCTCATCGCCATGTTTAAGCAAAATTCCTTGATCGATCGCGAAGAATTGTTCTTGTCCTTGTCCTTGTAGTGAGACGAAGGATAGCAAACTCGGTATCAGCGTCGCGACAAAATCTAAATGGCG
>CAZZVG010000709.1:0-4271 GCA_964657295.1 Iningainema sp.
ATACCAGACTCATACTCTATAAATTAAGGGTTTTTAAAACGGAGAGGGGGGGATTCGAACCCCCGTTAGGTTTCCCTAAAACGCATTTCGAGTGCGTCACCATCAACCACTCGGACACCTCTCCACAAGGTACATTATTTCTATATTAATGAGATTAGCATACATTTTATCAGTTTTTCTGAAAGAATTTGTAGAACGGCTGTTCGCCCCTGACTATTACAAGTTTGAAGATTTGTTTTCTGTTCCTTGGATAAATGCTTCAAACTGACGCTTCGGTGTCCATTGAACGGCACCGTCTCTTCCTGTGATGAAAAGTTTCGTCTGGCTTTGACTGAGTTCGGACAAGGCTTTTGGATCGAGTGTGCTTGAGGATGCGATCGCGACTTGTGGTTGCAGGATCGGAACGAATTCTTTTAGGGATTCACCTAGACACCACAGCACTTGTGGACGTTGTAATCCTCCACTTTTCATTATTTGGAGCAACTCGTTGGATTTGAGATTGCCGATTAATAACCAATTCTGACCGAGAATTTGCATCTGTATGATCGGTAATTGGTCGTTGATTAATTGTGCCATACTTGTATCGGTACTTACAGTTTGACCTGCCGACAAACGTTGGTAAGCTCCCTTGTGCTTTTGCATTTCTTTTTGAATTTCTAGACTGACGAGGGCATTGTCTGAGGTGGGAGAATAGTCGTAGAAAGTTTTAATGGGTAGATGTTGCAGTAGTTCAAACCAACCATTACTGCCGTTGCTTTGAAAATGTTTGGCGATCGCCCAATCAATTTGATTCACACCCTGCTGTTGTAAAAACGGCAGTATTGTATAACGTCCTGTACTTTCATTTCCACTGTTAACCAGCGTTACCTTTCCTTTGTCTTGAATAACTAACACTGGCTCCGCACCTGAGGCTAGCAATGTTATTTGAAACACTGTGTTTGCACGCCAAACTGGAATGAATACCAAACCTACAGCTATCAAGCTTGCGAACAACCACCGTTTTTGCCACCAAGGGACTAACCAAGTTAAAATTATTAATGTATAAATTACTATTACTGTTACAGTAGATATACTGCCAACCGCCACAGAGTTTCCTGGTAATTGAGCAACAAATTGCTCCAAATTAATGAGTATATGTGTTGGATGATACAAGAAGCTGGCTAAAAAACTTCCAATATCAGGTAAAATTAAGCCCACTAAACCGCTGACCATCCCACCAATAATAATAATCGAGATCAACAGGGTTGTGAGGATATTCACGGGTAAACTGTAAACTGGGATGATACTGAATACGTGCAACAGCAGGGGTAACGTCCAAATGATTGCAGCAAGGGGAACGGCAATCAATGAAGCGATTGTGGGAGGCAACCACTCTAACCGTTGCATTAATGGCACGAATGTCACAACTAATCCCAGCGTTGCCAAAAAACTCAGTTCAAATCCTAAATCCCAAATCCAGAGGGGATTCACTAATAACAACACAACTGCGGTAACAAGGAGTGCACCAATCTTTTTGACTTTCCGTTTCAATCCGATGCCAATTAATGCCGTAAATCCCATGATCACGGCTCTAAGTGCTCCTGGCTGAAAACCTGTTAAAGTCAGAAAAAGAATTAAGGCTATGCTGCCAAGCGTAATTTGAGTGAATCTTGTGGAACGCTTTGTCAGGGCTAGTACAGCACCTAAGATGATAGAAGTTTTTAACCCTGGAGCAGCTAAAGCATGAGCCAATCCCACCTGTACAAACAAGTCGCGGATATCGTAAGGTACATCGACAACTTTACTTCCTAATGTCATTGCACTGACAAGAGGACCTTCTGGAACACCCAAACCACGAACTTGCGATCGCACAATCCGTTCTCTGATTCTCCACAATCCCCATTGACGATCCTCATCCACAACATTTATCCCTCGTCCCGAAAAACCAGCAAAAGCACCTTGTTGTTTGAGGAACTGCTGAAAATCGAAAGCACCCGGATTCAATGCTGGCTTTGGTTGATAAAGAATGCCTGTTAAAGCCACTTGTTGACCGGGATGTAATCCTGTAGATTGCAGTAAAGGTACAGTCACATATAACTTACCTGTGACTCCTTTACTGACAGCTGCTGGACCAACATCATTCTTTACCTCATCAAGCTGAGTGGCTTCTAACCAAAATTGTCCTCGCTGACTGCGAGTCATACGGGGTGAACTCGTCAGCTCACCACGAACAATAAAAAGTTGTTCTTGATTGTCGCCATTATCTGAAGGAACAAACTTACTAATGTCATTTGCTCCTGGTTGGGGAACCCGAAATTGAAAATAGACGCTTGCCAACAATCCCACTAACCCAGCCACTAACCATACTTTCGGGCTGGGATGCTCCCGTGGGGAAGAAAGATTTTCATGACTTTTTGTCGGCGAGCGCTCTTGGGTGTCTTTGTTCGTCTTTGATAAAGAAATTTTCTGTTTAATCAGCCGTCGTCGTTTGAATAGAATCGCCCCGATAACGCCGATAACTAACATCCACACTCCACCCCAAGGAACTGCTGTCAAAAGCAACCCGAGAATGTAGCCCAGACAGATAATGACACCACTAGCCTGAATCATTAGAGTTTTTGCACAGCAACTCCCAGATTTCTAGTCTGAGGGCACAAACAAATTTTGGCAATAGCGATCGTTTTAAATAGCGAAACCTAACTTCAAACCGAGTACAGCGTGTAGAAACATTAAACAAAGGGCAGTACTTCCTAAATAAGCATGAACTATGCGAAGTGTAGCTTTGTTTCCGACAAATCCATTCCAGGCGATCGCCCCATTAATCAGTAATAGTAGCAGCACTATCGAACCAGTCCAAAAATGGGAGCTTTCCATAATTGGTTGATGCTGCATTACTAAAGATAAAACACCACCAGTATAGCCGAGTGCCATAAATAAAAACATCCACGGTGCTAAATTGCGATGGTCAGTGCGACTTTTAAGAGCAGCATCCTTATCTTGAACAAGTTTAGAACGCCAACCAGTTAGTCCCACAAAACTACCCATAACAAACACCACAATGGCCATCATCACCGGATGTCCCCAATGCACAATTGGTTCGGGAACTCCTAAAGAACGAAACCACGCCGCAATAGGTTCTAAAACTTCGCTTAAATTTACCATACCTCACACATCCTCTCTTTACTTGGCATGGGCAGTCGCCGTGACAGTGTGAGATCCACCGCTTGGAGCGCTGCCCTGGTTTTGGTGAGTCATCACCTTACTACTTCTTCAAAAGCGGAAAACCCAATTTTTCCCTCTGTTCCACATAAAGTTGAGCAACTTTCCTTGCCAGCTGCCGGATACTGGCAATGTAACGAGTCCGTTCCGTAACCGAAATAACTCCTCTCGCATCCAGCAAATTAAAGGTGTGTGAACACTTCAACACATAGTCCAAGCTGGGTAAGACGAGTCCTCGCCCCGTTAATTGTTGAGCCTCTTGCTCATACATATTAAATAGTGTGAGCAGCATTTCCGGATTTGAGGCCTCAAAGTTGTAAGTGCATTGCTCAATTTCTCCTTGAAGGTAAACGTCTCCATATGTAATGTTGTCTGTCCAGTGGATTTGAGTGATCGCTTCTACGCCTTGGAGATACATAACGAGTCTCTCCAAACCATAAGTGATCTCAATTGACACCGGACGACAATCGATTCCCCCACATTGCTGGAAGTAGGTAAATTGAGTAACTTCCATCCCGTCTAACCAGACTTCCCAACCAGTTCCCCAAGCGCCCACTGTTGCATCTTCCCAATTGTCTTCCACAAACCTCACATCGTGATCCTCTGGGCGAATGCCCAAAGCCCTGAGAGAATCAAGGTAAATTTCTTGAATATTATTTGGTGAAGGCTTAATCAGAACTTGGTACTGATAATAGTATTGAAAACGATTTGGGTTTTCGCCGTAGCGTCCATCTGTAGGGCGGCGACATGGTTCAACATAAGCTACAGACCACGGTTCTGGTCCCAAAGACCTCAGAAAAGTCTGGGGATTTTTAGTGCCTGCTCCTTTCTCAATGTCGTAAGGCTGGGCAATAAGGCAACCACGATCAGCCCAGAACTGATGCAATATTGCTATTACCGATTGAAAATTCATCCCCTTCCCCTTCCTTAATCAGCACAGTGACTAACCTATTGTTGCCTAAACCCTGCTCTGAAGCGAAGTTTTGCCCGTTCAAAAAAAAATTGGAAATTTCTTTTGAAAACAGTTGACAAGGAGAGAGAGAGTAGCTATATTTAAAAAGTGCCAGATGAGA
>CAZZVG010000710.1:0-4267 GCA_964657295.1 Iningainema sp.
CATGATGAAGCTTCTGAATCTGCTTGTCAATAGGGTTTGAGACGCGCTTACCCTGGCTTCCATACGGGTATGCAACTACATTCGCTAATCGAAAAGTTATAGAATTTGACCCGAAAACAGGTATCACCGATACAGTTAACACTGCATATGCGCTAAGAACTATCTATGAATGGAATCAATACAGGCGCGAGCCAGATATGGCTATATTAGAAAAGTTACAAATATTCCTGCAAGATTCTCGTTGCGAGCAGGTTGAAGCTTTAGTGATTGGCAATTGGATGGGGAATTCATCTGACTACAGTTCGCATTCTATTGTAGAAGAATTAGTCTACGCTCATGAACAGCTTACCAATCTCAAAGCTTTATTTATAGGAGATATTGAAGATTGTGAATGCATGATATCGTCAATTGTGCAGAGTAATCTCAGTCTTGTCTTGGTAGCTTATCTTGACTTAGAAGTATTGAAAGTTCGTGGCAATCTTGGACGTGGATATGGTAAAAGCGAGAGCGGACTGAGTTTCGTTCCACTTCGACACGATAAGTTAAAAGCGCTCATTATCGAATCTGGAGGACTGCGCCGTGAAGTGATTGCTCAGATTTGCAATCTTGAACTACCAGCTTTGGAGTATCTGGAACTGTGGCTGGGGAGAGATGATTACGGGGGGACTTCATCTATTGAAGACTTGATGCCAATTATATCTGGCAATCTCTTCCCCAAACTAAAATATCTAGGACTGCGGAATAGTGAATATTCAGATGATATTGCCTTTGCGATCGCCCAGTCCCCAGTGATTGAGCAAATAGTTGAATTAGACCTCTCTATGGGAACCTTAGGAGACGAAGGTGCTAAAGCTTTGCTCAACTGTCCAGCAATAAATCAACTCGATACTCTTAACGTTTCTGATAATTGTTTAACTGGTCAGATGGTTACTCAGCTTAAGCAGCTAGATATCGAAGTCATTGCAGGCATACGACAAAAAGGTTCATCATATCGCTACTGTTCTGTTGCAGAATAACCCGAATCTTCCACTTTGCTAATCACCAATTCCCCAATTTACCCATGCATTTTACCATCCTCTATCGCGGATCTTTAATCAGTTGCAAGTATGGCTGTGAATACTGCCGAAGGGCGGTTGAGGAACGAAACCCAACACAACCTACTGTACAGCCTATCAGGGATTCAGGGCGGGCAGGATGCCCACCCCACAAGAATTGATAATAACTACTTTAATAGTGGATCAAATATGGCAAATGAATTGAATCAACCTAGAGAATTTGATGCAGTGCTAGGGGGACATTCACCGCCCCCAGTAGAAGGGGCTATCTTGGGAGGAATTGAGGGTGTCAAACAACGCTTGGTAAGTCCCCTTGTAAAATCACGGTTGGCGGCTGTTGGTGAAGCGGTGAATTATGCTGATGAAGGCTTAGCCTTGGTGATTGCTGCGTTGCAAGATGAATCGGTACAAGTGCACCGCTGTGCTTATAAGTTATTGCAGTATAGAATAGAGCCTAACGTTAAACAAGCTCTGCGAGAATACAAATCCTGGGATCTGGTTGAGCGTCTTCGAGAAAAGTCAAATATTTACAACTCTGTTACCAGATTTGCCAATCGGAAAGTTAAAGAGTTCAACCCTCAAATTGGTATTACCGAGACGACTGGCACTGCCTATGTTCTTGAAGATAATGATTTCGATACCTTTCTCCAAGATCCTCAAGCTAGTAAGGTTGAAGCTTTGATTTTTAGGTGGGGGACAACGTTTGATAATACTCTTGCTGCTGCTAAAAACCATCTAAAAAGTCTTAAAGCAGTGTTTACGGGTCCCTACGATACTAACGAATACCAGATTTCTTGGATTTCACCAATCAACATTAGCCCTGTTATGTCAGCTTATCCTAATCTGGAGGTGTTGCAAGTTCGTGGTTGCGGTTTAGAGGTGAGTCCATCACGTCACAACAAGCTGAAGGCAATAATCGTGGAAAGCGGCGGACTTATTCGTGAAACTATTGCTCAAATTTGCGCTTTGGAGTTACCAGCGTTAAATCATCTTGAGTTATGGCTTGGTCGTCCAGATTACGGAGGAGATTCTTCTGTAGATGATTTGATGCCAATTTTTTATCGCAGCTTATTCCCTAAGCTAGCTTACTTGGGACTATGTAACAGCGAATACTCTGACGAGATTGCTGAGGCGGTGGCAGATTCGCCTGAGATTGAATTCCTGAAAGTGCTAGACCTATCGATGGGAACACTTAGCGACAAAGGTGCAGAAGTATTGCTCAACTGTCCAATGGTTAAACGACTCGACATCCTCAATGTTTCTGAGAATTACTTATCTGATGAGATGATTGAACGGCTACAGCAGTTAGATATGCAAGTGATCTCAAACAATCAAAAGCGCAGTAACGAAGACTATCGCTACTGTTCTGTTGCAGAATAACCCGAATCTTCCACTTTCCTAATCACTAATTCCCCAATTTACCCATGCATCTTACCATCCTTTATCGCGGACCTTTAATCAGTTGCAACTACGGCTGTGAATACTGCCCCTTCGCTAAAAGACAGCAGACAGCAGCAGAATTAGCTGTTGATAAACAAGCATTGGAACGGTTTATATTTTGGGTTGCCCAACATCCACAGCACCAATTTTCAATTCTGTTCACGCCTTGGGGTGAAGCGCTGATCCATCAGTGGTATCAGCAGGCATTGGTAAGATTAACCCAGATGCCTCACGTCAACAAGGTAGCTATTCAAACCAATCTCTCGTGTCAACTAGATTGGGTGGAAGAATGCAATAAAGACCGATTGGCGCTGTGGGTAACTTTTCATCCGGAATGGGTGTCAGGTGATCGCTTCCTCGCCAAGTGTCTCGACCTCGACTATCGGGGTGTCCGCTTTAGTACAGGAGTTGTCGGTTTCCCTAAGTTTAAAGACGAGATTGCTGCATTACGTCGAAATTTACCAGAACACATCTACCTGTGGATTAATGCAGTCAAGGCGGAACTTCCCAATTTATCTCCAGAAGACCGGAATTTCTTCGAGTCCATCGATCCGCTGTTTCATCTGAATACCCACGATTATCCCAGCTTCGGTCATGCCTGCCATACCGGGAAATCGGTGATTTCTGTCGATGGTGACGGCACTATGCGACGTTGTCACTTTATCAAGCAGCCGATTGGGAATATTTATGACCCCAACTTTGAAGCTGCATTGTTTGACCGACTCTGTACTAACCAGACCTGTCACTGTCATATTGGTTACGTTCATCTGGAGTACTTGGAACTAGCTAAAATATTTTGTTCCAGCATTTTAGAAAGGATTCCGGATAATTGGGCTAAAGAAAGAAGAAAATAAATTAAAGAGTTAAAAAGAAAAAAGTATGATTAACAAATACCAAGAATTCTTGACTCAGAAAGATTTGTTAGCTCGTGGTTGGTCGAAAGCTGATATTGAGTCTGTGCTAGTAAAACCAGACTTTGTGATGTCGTATCGCGGCTCAAGTTTTAGTTACATTTCTCATCTTTATGACCTGGAAACCGTGGCTAGGATGGAAGCAACCAATCATATGGATCTAGGGAATGAGTTAATTAATGAAAGGCACGATTACGTTTTCTGGGATGATTTATATGCCCAAGGATGGACTGAGAAACAGTTAAAAACTTTGCTGCCAGAACCAACATTAATTAGAAACTGGGATGCGCGTAGTGCACAAGCTAATTACAAAGTTTGGCGGAAAAATGGTATGAATGGGATCGCTCATGAGTTAGCATGCGCTGTCACCAAAGCAGAACTAGAGAAATCTTTAGCAAGACGCAAGAAACTGGCAGAGACAAAACAAGCCAAGTTATCTGCAACATCCGCTCAACTTCCTAGCAGCAGGGACTTGATGGCGGCGATCGCTGACAATAAACCAGAGTATATATTCTCGTTGATCGCCAATGATAATAGCGTTGCTGTAACCTTGGATATTCATAAGAGCGAAATCATCAAGGCGGCGAATGAACTAGGATTTCCTACCAACTGTCAAAGTAAAAGGTATAAGCAACATTGGAGTTTCTCCACAGCAGAAGCACGAGAACTATTTGTGATAGAAGTGATCGATTATTTAGCTGCTTTACACGGAGTAGCTATTACTGATGAGGTGGTGTTTGCTTAAACATCGCATTTGATAAATTGAGAACACTTTCGATTTCTGTAAAACATATTGCGTCTCGGTATTGTAAACTATATGTAATATATAGCAATCCAAAATGATTCGTAAACACCTCTCCC
>CAZZVG010000711.1:0-4267 GCA_964657295.1 Iningainema sp.
GACTGCGCCATCTGGCTACTAAGGATAATGACAGGAGCAGAGTCAGCTATTTTTTGGTGAAGAACATTGCGCTTGTCAATCTCTATTTTAGAGAAAAATTCTGGAAAATAATGATGTTGAAAATCAGGAATCCAACCCCCCCAGGAGTAGGGATATCTTGTCCCTACGTAAGTTGGATAGAGAAAATCAATTTTCAAAGGATTGAAAATTTGAGTAGGTAAAAAAACTAGGCGTTCTGCCAAACTATGACAAAGTTTAAGATAAAGTTTTCCGTGAAGATAAACTTGGTCAACATAGGGGAGTATAGGTTTAACCAAGTTTAAGTTAGACGAAAAACAAGCTACACTTAGTTTGATATTAGCTCTTTCCTCCACGGGTAAACTGGCAATTGCACGGGCTAAGTTTTGCGTATAAATAGTACCTCCCATCCAACCTGAATTACCAGCCATCCAAAGAGAGATATGCAATTTTTTCATAATCCTACAAGCTCCGCTCGACACCAATTTGCAAATGTTTTTACACCTTTTTCTAGAGGTACAGAGGCTGTAAATCCTAAAGCAGCTAACTTTGAGGTTTCAGCCCGCCAGTTGAGGGGTGTACCGATTGGGACAACGCCGTCAAACTGAGGAATGCCCCCGTGTTCTAAAGCATCTAAAACCATCTTGGCTAATTCAGAAATACTCACCTCTATACCAGAAGCTAAGTTATAAACTTCTCCTTGCATCGGGGCAAAATTTGCTACTACCACCAAGGCTTTAGCAATATCAAGGGCATGGATGAAATCACGACTTTCCTGTCCAGTGCCCTGCAAAGTGACACAGTTTTGACTGATAGCTTTCTGGCAAATGTCCCAAAGAACCTGACGACGTAAACCAGGACCATAGGCAGAAAAAATTCGTAGACTGGCAGTTGGCAAGTCATAGACTTTGGTAAACTCTAGACAAAGCTGCTCACACTGCCGTTTGTGAAAACCATAAGGCGAGAGGGGCGCAGCAGACTGTGTTTCGGTGACTGGTAGTGACTCTGGGTTGCCATAAACTGCTGCACTAGAGAGGAAAATGAATCGACATTTAGGAGCATTCAGGCGTAAGGCATTGAGAATTTCAAAGGTCAGAGTTGTATTTGCATAAAAATCAGCTACAGGGTCAGTAATAGATAGACCGACAGAGGCACGACCGGCACAATGTATGCAGACTTGGGGAGAGTGTTCTTGCAATAAGCTACTCAACGCTGGATCTGGCAAATGGAGGCGATGATAGGTTGACAAGTTGGCAAGGGGTGCATTCTCCGGAGGAGAGTTGTCAATGCCAATAACAGACCAACCTTGCTCATAAAAATAGCGAGCAACATAGCGACCAATGAAACCAGAAACTCCAGTTACTAAGATTGATTGATGCTGAGTCATCACTGTTTCACCGCTAGAGATGTGTAAATAAAGACGAGCTTGAAAATTTGACTTACCAGAGGCATATTTACAAAGTTTCTTCCTTCACGGACGTGATGTTGCACTTGTCCGCAAACAATAAACAATATCAAAAGCATTGTCAGGAGCTTAGCGTTCATTTTCTGGAATCTCCCTCAGGACACGAGCGGGATTACCAGCAACGATTGTCCAGGCTGGAACATCTTTTGTAACGACTGATCCTGCTCCAATGACTGCTCCTTCGCCAATCGTCACGCCCTTAAGAATAATTGAGTTAAACCCAATCCAAACTTTGCTAGATATTTTGACAGGAGCGATTTTTACATGAGTCCAATCCTTTTTTCCCGTCATCCATTCAATAGCATCTTTTTCACGATGTGAAAAAGATATAGAATGAGAATTATGGTCAACAATGGTCGTTCCCCATGAAATAAGTACGTCGTCACCAATTTCTATATTTTGAGATGCAATAACTGAACCTGTGATAAACACTCTTTTCCCAATTGAAATAGAGGCATTTTCTCTATCAAATATCAAAGAGCCAAGCACTTGACTTTGTTCTTCAATAACTACTGAACATCTAGGTTTTAAACGAAGTTTCAGTAAATTTAATCTTGAGGAAGGATGAAGCTTGACACTTTGAGAAAATCTATTGCCTATTCTAGATATAGAATCCTTAATTCTATTGATTAACATGTATATAAACAACTAAATTTGTAAAAAAAAACATGATTTACACATTAAATTAAGATTTGTTTGTAAAGCTTTACATCTTCTTGATTAATGTGTTTTACAACCCGAGCCGGATTTCCAGCAACAATCACAAACTCTGGAACATTTTTAGTGACAACTGAACACGAAGCTACTATAGATCCTCTTCCAATTTTTACGTCTTTGAGGATTGTGGAATTGAATCCTATCCATACATCATCTTCTATATAAACTGCCTTGGATTGTATATCGAAATCGTTAGTAATAGGATGACCTACTGACATTATTGCCTGAAAATGTTTATATCTTAAAACCGGATCTATAGAGTGTGAGTTTGTATCGTGAAGATTAACATTATGTGAAATAAAAACTCTATTACCAATTTTTATTGAATTAGCAGACCATATACGTGTACCCTCGCCAACATAGCAAGACTCACCTATTTCTATTTTTCCTCCGTGGGGAAAAACTAATAACTGACCTCTGATAACTGAATCTTTTCCAATCGAAATTAAATCTTGATTTTTCGCCAAGTTGTCTACCTTTGCATCTGCTAAAATTTTCACCGATGGATGCATGATAGTATTTTGATAAAAGCCTGCATAACTTTCGATTTTTGTTCCAATTCTAATAACCGCCTTTATATACTTGGATACGATATAAATAATATAAGTTATATTTCTTATCATTTGATTACTTTACTTATTTGTCTAATTAATATGAATAATTAAAAGCACTTAAAAGGATGCAAAAAAATGAACTTGCGAAGATATCTTTATCTTTTTGTATTATTCGCTTATTTTTTTATTAAGCTATTTACATACTTTACAATATTATTAAAAATACGAGTTGTGATTTTTCTTTCTTTTTTTAAGTATTGAAATATAGTAGCTTTTACTTGCTTATTTTCTAAAATAGTTTGCGGAAATTTATTGATTCTATTTTGATAAATAGTAAAATCCTTTTTTTCTTTGATACAATGAGTTCCACTCCCATCAAAACCAATGTTCCTAACCAAAGATTGTACTGGGTGAAGTGTTAGTCCTGCTAACATAAATGTACTCAAATACCAGCGGATATCCCATGTATCTATCTTACTATCAACTTCTGAATTAAGCATTTTAAAGTATGGATATGAGTCGTTAAAGTCAAATGTATACCTAAGTGCTTTGTTAGTTTTTAATCTTTCGTACCCCAGCATATGAGGGTCAAAGTATTTCCAGGAACGCTGCCAGGTTGCCCATCCCCATGAGGTTATGAATGGTAGGAAGATGGCATCTGTCTCTACATCTATCTGGATAGGATACATATGCCCAGAAATCTCCATCACTCTAGGATGATCGTTATATAGCTCAAGGGCTTTATTCATATAATCTAAGAAGAAGGGTGACAGGACTAAATCATCTTCAAGCACAATGACTCTACCGTATTTTTCACAGATCTCTGTGACACCGCTAATAATAGAGTTAGCACATCCCATATTGCTTTCCCGTTCAACAATCAGTACGTTTCGACACCACTGTTTACTTCTAACGACTTCTCTGACTTGCCTCACACCTTCCTGGTCTTCTGGTCGTTTAGGACCATCACAAAAAATGAATAAATCACTTTCCTCTGCCCCCTCATTTTGAGTCAAAGATTCGAGAGACTGCCGTGTATGTTCTGGTCGTTTATAAGTGAAGAAAGTAATAGGTGCTCTTTCCATAAAAACTCAATAATTGCTTTTTAAGGTTAAGTTTAGTTATTCCACCAACTGATTGTTAGGTATTGTAATTTTTAAACGATAAAGGAAATCATGATATGAAAGCTGTTCAACTAAATCGTATAAAGGAGTCAAAAATGAATGTACTTCATCGAAAAATCTTGCTTCAACTAGTATATGTTGTGGTTTGTATTTTTCAAGATTTAATCCCATTAATACATCAAGCTCGTACCCTTCGACATCTAAGGATAAAAAATCTATTTTAGGCAGTTTAGGTATTTCATTCAATATAGTTTCTAGGGCGATCGCAGGTACTTTAACAGTATAACTTTCGGCAATATTCTGGCATTTTAAACCAGAGACAAGGTGCTTTTCTTGAGATTCTGAATCTTTGAGTGCGCCTTCAACTACTGACATAAGATTTGCATAAT